>JANOHH010000034.1:0-3767 GCA_031406395.1 Verrucomicrobiota bacterium
GACGGCTGGACCGTCGTGAGCATGAAGGACGATTGGAAGACGGTCTTTCCGTCCGAGATCATCGCCATTGACATCCTGCTGCAGCCGGACGCGACGATGCTCCAGCACGCCGCCGCCGACAACGCCCGCCTGCTCAAAGAATATCCGCAGGGTTTCGCCCTCGATGAGACGCACACGCCGCACATCACGATGCTTCAGTGTTTCGTTCGCACGGCGGACTTGGACAGGCTTTATGCCGCGCTAGAAAAAGTTCTCGCCGCCGCCAATGTCAACGCGATGAAGCTGGACGCCTTCAAGCGCTACTACATCCCGACCGGTGGCGGTCTGGGCCTCGCCGGTATTTGTGCGAAGCCGACGCCGGAAATCGTCAAGCTGCAAGCGGACATCATTGCCGCGGTGAAGCCATTCACGGTGGAGATCGGCCCCATCGGCGCGTTCACCGCTCCGCACGACAATCCCGCCCTGGATGGGATGCTGATCAGCTACGTCGCGACGTTCGTGCCGAAGATGAGTGGCGAAAACTTCAATCCCCACGTCAGCACCGGCGTCGCCCCGGTCGCATACTTGGACGCGATGCTGGCCGAACCGTTTGAGAACTTCACCTTCTCGCCGGCGGGCGCGGCGGTCTATCAACTCGGCCCGTTCGGCACGGCCGCGAAGAAAATCAAGCAGTTCAACTTGAAACCATGAGCCGATGGAGCAACGCGAAAAATGAAATGTTTCGATTGTGAACCAAGTGGGCTGGTCAGGCGACCGGCGTGGCCAGCCCGCGACTTGACCAGTAAACAAACAAAAATGAAAACCACCAACATCCACAAATCGCTGACCACACCCGCCGCTGAGATGGGCGCCCCTGCCGCCACGTTCAAGAAATACCCGCCGAAGAAGATCGGGCTGTAGGCCGAAGTTGAAACTAAAGGAACCATGAAAACCAAACTCATTCGCGCCCTCGCCTTCGGGCTGGTAATGGGCGGCATGGCTTCAGCGCAGTCCGCGGACTTGAAACCCAACATCGTCCACATCGTTGCCGACGATCTCGGCTGGAAAGATGTCGGCTTCAACGGTGCGACGGACATCAAGACGCCGAACATTGACGCGCTCGCTGCGGGCGGCGCGAAGTTCACGCAATTCTATGTCCAGTCCATGTGCACGCCCACGCGCGCCGCGCTGATGACCGGCCGATATCCCTTCCGCTACGGCCTGCAGACGATCGTCATCCCCGGCCCCGCCGGTTACGGTCTCGACACCAGCGAGTGGCTCCTGCCGCAATGCCTTGCGGAAGCCGGCTACCGCACGGCGATCATCGGCAAGTGGCATCTAGGTCACGCCGATACGAAGTATTGGCCCAAGCAACGCGGCTTCGACTACCAGTACGGCGCGATGATCGGTGAGCTGGATTATTACACGCATAGCGACGCCGGCGTGCTCGACTGGTTCCGCAACAACAAGCCGGTTAAGGAAAAGGGTTACACGACGCAGCTCATCGGCAACGACGCCGTGAAATACATCAACGAGCAGGCCCCGAACAAACCGTTCTATCTCTACCTCACCTTCAACGCCCCGCACACGCCCTATCAAGCGCCGCAAAATTACATTGCCCGCTACAAAAACATCGAAGACCCCACGCGCCGCACTTACGCGGGCATGGTCACGTGTCTCGACGACGAAATCGGCCGCGTGGTCGCCGCGCTCGACAAGAAGGGATTGCGCGACAACACCCTCATCATTTTCCACAGCGACAACGGCGGCACGAAGAACGCAATGTTCGCCGGTCAGATGGCCGACTTGTCCAAGACCAAAATTCCTTGCGACAACGGCCCCTATCGCGACGGCAAGGGATCGCTCTTCGAAGGCGGCTGCCGCGTGGCCGCCTGCGCCAACTGGCCCGGCCACATCAAGCCGCAGACCGTGGACGGCATCATCCACGCCGTTGACATCCATCCCACGCTCGCGGCGCTGGCCGGCGCCTCCACCGCGAAGTGCAAGCCGCTCGATGGCGTGAATGTCTGGACCACCATCGCCGAGGGCAAACCCTCCCCGCGCTCCGAAGTCATCTACAATGTCGAGCCGTTCCGTGGCGCCGTGCGCCAGGGCGATTGGAAACTGATCTGGCGCACGCTCATTCCCACCAGCGTTGACCTGTACAATCTCGCCGAAGACCCCTACGAGAAAAACAACCTCGCCGCCGCACATCCCGATAAAGTGGCCGCGATGCAGGCGCGCCTCAACGCTCTGGGCAAAGAGTCCGCCAAGCCGCTGGCGCTGATCTACGTTGCCAAAGTCGGATTGGCGCACGGCAAACCGAACATGGCTTCCGAAGGCGGCAAGAGCCCCGCTGCGACCGAAGGCCACGGCCCCGCAATCACCGACGATGGCGTTGGCGAAGTCGAAACCGAGGCGGCGCAGCGCTGATTTCCAAGCCCATCCACATCCGCGCCGCCATCTTGCACCAGTTCACTTCCAACGCGACCTTCGACATGAGCCCCGACCTCGGCTCAACCGTTTCCCGCGATTACTTCGAGCGCCGCTCGTTCAAGTTTGACGGAAAAATCGAGACAGTGAAGGTCGAGTTGAAGTAGGATCACGCTTGGCGGTGTCCGCAATTTTCAACACCAGCGACCGAATTAAAATCGAACGACAACATGAAAACCAAATCCAGCCTCTGCCACCTGTCGGTGGGCGGACTTCTCATACTCCAATTATCCCTTGGCTTTTTCCCCGACACCGTGAGGGGCGCCGATGCGCCCGGCGTGATCGATCGCAGCAAGGCCGCCGTCAAGGATGCCACCACGGCGGTCGAAGGCGCGGCCAAAGACGCCGCGGCATCGGTGCAGGACGCCAGCCGGGCGGTGGGTCATAGTTTTGAAGATCTCTGGCGGCGGGTGTCCGAAAGCCGGTTGAAAAATCGCACGCGCGACGAGATCGTCGCCTGGGTGATCATGGGCGTGTTGGTGGGTGCCGTGGCGGGCATGCTGACCTCGCTCAAAACCACGGGCCTCGGCAAACTGGGGCGGCTGTTGCTGGGACTGACCGGAGCCTTCGTCGGCGGGATGATTGTCCATGTTGGGCGTATTGATTTTGGGTTGGGGCCGGTGCTGATCCGTTACGAGGAACTGCTCTTTTCGCTGGCGGGCGCCGTGGTGCTCATCCTTGGGGCGCGTTTCTTCCGTTCCGGCGCGAAGAAGAAGCCGGCCCAGAAATAAAGGCGGTGACGGTCAAGGTCATTGCCGGCCAATGAGGATGATGGCTCGCCAGTTCTGAACCTGGCCAAGATTTTTCTCGTCATCCGGTAGGCCGGGAAGCTATACCAACGCGCGCTGAGTTGGCCCGTGCGGGTCAATTCCGCAGCTAAAAAGCCATCTGGATCCGATCAATGACCAACTAACGACCTAATGAAAGACTTGAAAAGCAAACTTATCGCAGAATTCCTCGGCACGTTGTGGCTCGTCTTCGGCGGCTGCGGCAGTGCCGTTCTCGCGGCGAAATTTTTCGTCCTGGAAGGGGTCACGCCCATGAATTTGGGCATTGGACTGGTGGGGGTTGCCTTTGCCTTCGGTTTGACGGTGCTGACGATGGCTTACGCGATCGGACACATCTCCGGCTGCCATTTGAATCCGGCGGTTTCGATCGGCTTGTTTATTGGCAAACGTTTTAGCGGAACGGAGGTGTTGCCGTACATCGTGGCGCAGGTTCTCGGCGCGGTGGCCGGGGCCGGAGTGCTCGCAGTGATCGCCGGCGGGCAGGCTGGTTTCAGCATGGCGGGTGGC
>JANOHH010000046.1:0-2982 GCA_031406395.1 Verrucomicrobiota bacterium
CATCAGCGGATAACCAACTTTCTCGGCCAAGCGCCAACGCAACGGGCCAACTCCAAGGGCCACTGAATTTTTCAAAGGTTATGGCGAATCCGCAAAACAAACTTACGCTTCAAACCGCGTTCCTGACGAACGCCGCTCAGCAAACCCTCAGCCTCTTCGATATTACGGCTTTTGATCGCGATCTGACGCTCCGCACGAATTACTATGGCGGGGTCGAATTCAACGACGGCGACCCCAGCACAGCCGGGGACGACTATTACAGCTGGGAGCTTTCCATTGACGACCTAAACGACCGCGATCACGACGGCATTCCGGATTTCAGCGATGAGCCGCAGAGCACGGCCCCGCGCCGACCGGTCCTAACCTTGATGGGAACTTCCACCAACCTGCTGCTGACGATCAGCGGCGACGTGGGCCGGCTGCATCGCGTTCTGGAAACCACCAACCTGACAGCTGGGAACTGGTTGACCAATCTCTCCTTCACGTTGACGAACGACCCGCAATCCGTGGCCCTGCCCGCACCCCTGGGCGCGGTGAAATTCTGGCGTGTGAAAGCCGAATGACCCGGTTCGGTAGTGGAAATAGCTGATTAGGATGCCGGGTCCTGTAGCCGTCCGCTATCACTGAGACTCCGGTCCAGCCATCAGCCGTGCGGGGAGCATTGCACGGGCTATTCGGATTCGAGCCGTGAAAACTGGGGGTTGAGATTTTGCTACCCTTTTGCCCCGGGGTGTGCCTTAATCAATCGACCCATGAAGAAGCTGCAGGCATCGGCTAGCACGCCGCCTCCGGTTGACACGCCGCTCGTTGAGGGATCGTCACCCGCTTTTTCGTCCGAACTCACCCCGCTTCGGCCCGCGTCGCCCATTCCGGCGCAAACGCACCCGAGCGCAGGGGCGGCGGCCATTTGTCAACCGCCCCTCATTCCCGACCACGAACTCATTCGCCGCATCGGTGGCGGCAGCTATGGCGAAGTCTGGCTGGCGCGCAGTGTGATGGGCACTTATCGCGCGGTAAAGATCATCCATCGTCACAACTTCGACCATGCGCGCCCGTTCGAGCGCGAGTTTGCCGGGATCCAGAAGTTTGAACCCATTTCCCGCTCGCACGAAGGATTGGTGGACCTGCTCCAGGTCGGCCGGAACGACGCAGCCGGATATTTCTATTACGTCATGGAGTTGGCGGACGGAGAGGAAATGCAAAATGAAAAATGCAAAATGAAGAATGAGGCCGCAGCCAATCCGACAGCGAGCGACGGCCAACCATCCATTTTGAATTTTGAATTTTACCTTTTGCATTATCGCCCCAAGACGCTCCGCAGTTTGCTCCATCCGCACCAGCAACCTTCAGCGCTTGCCCCTGAACCCACCGCGCGCTTGCCGCTGGACGAATGCATCCAACTCGGCCTTTCGCTCACCAACGCGCTCGCCTATCTGCACGGTCGGGGATTGGTTCACCGCGACATCAAACCGGCGAACATCATCTTTGTCGGCGGCGTGCCCAAGTTGGCGGATGTGGGACTCGTGGCCGGCGTGGACGAAGCCCGTTCCTATGTCGGCACCGAAGGCTTCATTCCGCCGGAAGGCCCCGGTTCGCCGCCGGCTGACCTCTACAGCCTGGGGATTGTGCTTTACGTGATGAGCACGGGCAAAAGCCATCAGGATTTTCCCGAGCCGTTGGTGGATTTGGCCACGCAGCCGGATCATGCCCGGTGGCTGGAGTTCAACGCCGTGATCCACCAGGCCTGTTGTGCGAAAGTGCGCGATCGTTACCAAACGGCGGAGAAAATGCACGCGGACCTCGAACTGCTCTGCGCCGGGAAGTCGGTGAAACGCCTGCACCTGGTCGAGCGGCGGTTAGCACTGTTGACTCGCGTAGGGCTGCTGACGGCAATCGTCGCGGTCCTCGCTGTGGGAGTCTTCTACCAGACATATCGTGCGCGAAAAATCGCCACGCAAAACCTCGTGCGGTTGTACGTCGGCAACGGAACCAGTCAGATGAACCAAGGGGACTTGCTCGGTTCTCTGGTTTCCTTCACCGAGGCGTTGCGCCTCGATTCCGGCAATGCCCAACGGGAGGAATCGCACCGAATCCGGATCGCCTCCGTGTTGGGACAGTGTTCGCGGCTCGTGGGCGTTTTCCAACACGAAAAGCCGGTAAATGAAGCCGTCTTGAGTCCGAACGATCGTTGGCTGCTCACCGGCAGTGACGATCATACGGCAAAGGTATGGGATTTGGCGACCGGCACGACCCGTTTCTCCTTGGCGCATAAAGGAGCGGTTTATAGCGTCGGCTACAGCCCAGATAGTTCGCTCATAATGACGACCAGTACCGACCGAGTGCACTTGTGGAGCGCTGCAACTGGTCAGGAGTTGCCCCTGCCCTTGATTCGACATCAAGCTGGATGGTCGGGGACACATCTTCGTTTCAGCCCGGACGGCTCAAAGTTACTCACCAAGGTTGATCTGAATACCTTCCGAATCTGGAACACCACGACCGGCGAGCCAATGGGCCAGCCTTTGCGACACGATCACGAAGTAAACTTTTTCGAATTTAGCCCGGATGGCCGTCTTATCGCCAGCGTCAGTGAGGACAATCAGGCGCGGGTCTGGGACGCGCTCACGGGGGAGTTGCGATTTTCTTTCCTACACGGTGGCTCGGTCAATTGCGTTGCTTTCAGCCCCGCAAGTCGCGTTTTGGCGACCGCCAGTAGTGATCTGCAAATTTGGTTTTGGGATTTGTCGTCCGGCAAACCGCTGGGAACACCGATCGAGCAACTCAATGGGGTTGAATCGCTTTCCTGGAGTCCAGAGGGAGCCCGACTGCTCACTCAATCCTGGGACAAATCCGTTCAGGTTTGGGATGTCGAGAGCCGCAAACCGCTGATCCTGCCGATTGCACACGCCTTTAAGGTTTACAGCGCACGCTTTAATCCCGACGGTCGCACCATTACCACCGTCAGCGGGGGCAATCTCATACAGC
>JANOHH010000063.1:0-2803 GCA_031406395.1 Verrucomicrobiota bacterium
CGCCAAGAACGGCGAGTTACTGGTGACCTACGACGAGATTTCTGAGAGCAATGATCGCGTCCGCCGCCGCGCCTTCTTCCTCAACGCCAACCGGGCCAAATTCGAAGCGGGCCGAAAACCGCACTTCGTCACCCCCCGGAAAGCTGATGATTTGGATGCGTTACCGCTGGTACGGGCTTCCGCAACCGCAACAAACGTCCCGCCCGCTTCGCTCAATTCGCCAGTGCTGTCTGCCGACGGCCGGCGATTAACATTCTTCGATGAAGACCAAAAGCCCGTCACCATTGCATTGCCGACCTACGAAAGGGCCGGCGGCCCGGTTGCGCGCGTCCTGGTGACACCGCTGGCCGTGACCGGCGACGCGGTGATGGTGGGGGTGGTCCTTGGAGTAGTGGCGGCCTACGCTTGGGCGGCTGGTGGCGGCGGTTGGCCTAATTAGCCCGTAGCGGTTGAGTGATACGTTTCAGATTGAAATCTCGCTTATGAGGTGAAGGGCTGTTGGGCCAACCGAATAAAATGAAAACGCTCAGAAAACTCAAGAATCTAGCCATGAATTCCATCGCGCCAGTCATTCAACTGGAAACGATACTTTTATGAAAATGTTGCCTCCTTCTCCAATCATCTTGCTTGGCCTCGGATTGCTCGCGGTCCCGGTTTGCGGCGCGGACTGCCTGCCGGTGCCAGGGCTGGCCGTCTCGCGGCAAGGACCAACCCAGATTCGCCTGGACGTTGCGGGCGAGCCCGGCCTCAACTACGCCATCGAACGCACTGGCGATTTTGCGCAGTGGACGCGGGTCGCAACGAACCGGAGCAGTTCGGGCATCGTGAGCTTCCTGCACCCGATTGCACCCACCGTGCCGCAACAGTTTTTTCGGGCGCTGCCGGTGAATTCCGCAGACGGCCTGGGCGGCTCGTTCATTTTTGATGGCGAGACCTTTGCCGGATGGGAAGGCGACACGCTCGGGGCTTTTCGCCTTGAGAGCTGCGCCATTGTGGGCGGTTCGTTCGCGCAGGCCCTGCCGGAGCACAGGTATCTTTGCACCACCCGCCGCTACACCAATTTCATCCTCCGTCTGGAATTCAAACTCGTCGGCACGAATGGCTTCGTAAATTCAGGTGTCCAGTTCCGCAGTGAACGTATCGCCGGTACCCCGCAGGTCAGCGGATATCAGGCCGATCTCGGCGAGGGTTACTGGGGAAGTCTCTACGATCAATCGCGCCGCAATACCTTGCTCGCCGTCGCAAACCAGCCGGCGGTGACGGCGGTGCTCAAAACGAATGATTGGAATGCGTATGTGATACAGGCCGAAGGGGCGCGCCTGCGATTTTGGATCAATGGCTATCAAACCATTGATTACACCGAGGCGGTTGGCAGCATCCCGCGCTACGGCATCATCGGCTTACAGGTCCACTTCGGAGGCCTGCTCGAAGCGTCGTTCCGGCGCATCAGCCTCGAAGTACTGCCATGAGAGGTAATCGCATGACCTTGTACTTATGAAAATTTCCGCCCTCCGACCGGTTCACATTCTCTCATTGTTGCTCCTCGCGGCGCTCGCTTGTGGTTGTGCCACGCCCGCACTGTGGAAGCAAACTGCGGCACGAGAATGGAAACCCTGGCCACCCGACGAACTCCTGCTGATTCACACCACCAACCAGCCGCCGGAAATCGCGGTCGTGTGCAGTCAGTTCACCGCCGGCAAAATGAATCGTGAATTCCGGCCCGTGGCCTGGTTTCTCGGCCACTCACCCACGAATCTTGTCATCGGCACTGCCGCCATCACTCAGTTTACCAACTCACTCACCGCGCCCCAAAAAATCCCGTTGTTTACCGACGCCATACCCGCAGACGTGTCAGCCGCACCACCAGGCTACGCCGTCTGGAATTCCACTAACCGCGATCTGACACTCCATCTGGACGGATACGCTAGCAATCCCTACCCGTTACCGAGCACACGAACCGAGCAGCGCACTGCGCTGCGAGTGATCGTGCTGCCGTTCGCTGTCGTTGCGGACGCAGCGATCGCCCTCGTGGTCATCATGTCGATGGGTGGAGCGGGTGTGGCACCATGAATTGAACCGCGGAGCGTCAACCAACCATTTCCTATAGGTAAGCCAACAGCCGCAATCATGAAAACCATTCTGATAGCCACACTGCTTGTTGCCGCCAGTTTAATTTTGCCCGTCGCCCATGCCGAGCCAAGCGACGCTGACACCAAGAAACTCGCCGCTCTCCGCACCCAGGCCGAAAAAGGCGACGCCGAAGCTTTTTATGATTTGGGCGCGGCACTACTCGTCGGCAATCTTGGAATCGCGAAAGATGAGGTGGAAGCGGTGAAGTGGTTGCGCAAAGCCGCCGAGCAGAATTTGGCAGAGGCTCAATACAATCTGGGCGTTTGCCACCTCGAAGGCGAAGGCGTGCCGAAGGACGAGATGGAGGCGGTGAAGTGGTTTCGCAAAGCCGCCGAGCAGAACTACGACCAGGCGCAATACAATCTGGGCCTCTGCTACGCCGAAGGCATCGGCGTGACGAAGGATTATGTGGAGGCTTACAAGTGGTGGCTGCTGGCGGCGGCGGCGGGCCAGGAAAACTCGAAGAGCGACATGCCCCAAATGGAAAGTTTGATGACGCAGGAACAAATTGCGGAGGGAAAACGCAGGGCGGATGATTGGCTCGAACAGCGCAAGATTCCATCCACTAACAGCCAAAGGTCCCCATGAGAACCACCCTGATCGCCGCACTGCTCGCCGCCGCCGGTTTGATTTTGCCCGGCGCTCACGCTCAGCCAAACGAACCGGATCGCAA
>JANOHH010000080.1:0-3957 GCA_031406395.1 Verrucomicrobiota bacterium
GAACCGGATGCAGGCTCAGGTGTTTGCCGACGGCACCAGTAACACCTTTACCTACTCGGCCTCTGGCCAGCGCCTGAGCATGACAGATCAGAGCGGATCCTACACCTACGTTTACGATATTCGCGACCGGCTCCGGACCAACACGACCCCGGCGGGTACTTTGTTTTACAAATACGATGAGAACGGAAACCTGACGAACCTGACGTCTTCGACGTCGGGCGGGACATCGTTGACCTATCAGTACGATGTGTTGAATCGATTGACCAATGCGGTGGACGGCCAGTTAACCGGAACGAAGAACACCGCCTACCTGTTACGAACTTAATTGCCATCGTAAGAACGGCCTAATTGGCGTCGTAAAGGTTTTGGGGGAACGGCCGGACTGGCGTCGTATTTTGTGATCGAATAGCCACGCTCTGATCGTAGGCTTACGACGCGCATGGTCCATTTTGGATTTTGGAATGAGGGGAGGCGAGTTGACCGCACTGGCATCGTAAGAGTGATTTTCCAGCCGGGTTTCCACACTGGCGTCGTAAAACCGGTTTTTGACTGCTTGCGGGGATTTCGACCGGACTGGCATCGTACGGCTGCGGTGCCAGTGGTTGTTTTATGTTCCAGTGATCTGGCGCATGGCGTCGTGGAAGGTGAGGCCGAGGACCTGAACGTGGAAGTCAATGGCGTTGCCTGCCATGTTTCTTTCGGGCCAGCGCCAGTAGGAGTCCTTGACGATGAGGCCGGGATAGGCGGTCACAATGAAATTGTCCGCCTCGCGTTCGACGAGTTGCAGTCCGCGTTTCTGCAAGAACGGAACCAGCGGGGCCAGCCGGGCAGCACGGATTTGTTCGCGCGACCACCGCGGCCCTTGGGGACGGACCGGATTAGAGTGGGTTGTCACAGTCTTTTCTCCAGTGGGGTTGGATGAGGACGCGATTGACCTGTTTGAGATCCACGATGCGGGTCTGGTCGCGCACGGCTTCGATGAGGGAACTCAAACAGAGGTTGCGGGAGCGGCGCAGCAGCCCTTCGCCCGAACGAACAATCAAGGCCAGCGCCTCGGGCGTGAACGTATTGTGGCCCAGACCGGCGCGGTCGAGCTGGCCGAGGATGAAAGCCTCGATGGTCTCGGGAGCCAGCCGGGGCAGGATGACCGAATAGGTGACGCGGGAGCGGATTTCCTCGTTGATGGACAGGGTCAACGATTGGAGCAGCTGGGGCAGGCCAATGAGCACGAGATTGTGCGAGCGGGGAAAGTCCTCGCAGAGCAGGCGCAGTTTGCGCAGGCAATCGGCGGGCATGAGATGGGCGTCATCAATGACGGGGACCAGCATCTGCCCGGCGCGATGGATGCGGAAGGCTTCCTGGACGAGCAGGCGCTCGCAGCGATGATCGTGGCCCTCGAACTCGATTTGGAAAGCCTGGCACAGGATGCGCAGGGTGTTGTGATAGGTGTGCAGGGTGCGATTGACCACGGGGGTGATCATCCGTTTGGGATCGTGGTTGAGCAGCGCCTGTTTGAGGACGCTTTTGCCGGTGCCGGGTTCGCCCAGCACCAGACAGAGGCCGCCCTGCTGGGCGTGGACGCGGAGGATGTCGAAGCTTTCCTGCTGATGCGGCAGGAGCGTGACGGACTCGGTGTCGAAGGGGCTGCGTTGCAGACCGAAGTAGGAGCGGATCATGGTTGGTCGGGAGTGGAGGGTTGAGAGTTGAGAGGTTTTCTGTCGTTGGCGATGGGGTCGAGCAAACGGGCTTCGCCCATTCGCTCGCCCTTGTAATAAACGATGACGCGCTCCCGGGGACGGGAACGTTGGAAACGAAGATGAATGGTGCGGTCCGGCAGGTGTCGTGGGGCTTCAAAGCGAAGGGATTTGAACGAGAAGGTGTTGTCGGCGCGGACGTGACGCTCTTCCTCGACGAAGAAGAGTTCGTCGTTGGCCTCATTGGGTGGGAGGTAGCGAACCCATTTGCGATCCAGGGCAAAGCGGTCGAGCGGCGACATGCCCAGGATGGAATGGATCTGGGCGTTGTAGTGTTCCTCGACCCACTGGGTGAACTGGCGGTTGAGCGTGTCCAGTGAACTCAAGTCCAGATCGCGGGCCAAAAACTGATCGCGCACCGTGCGAAAGAAGCGTTCAACTTTTCCCTTCGCCGCGCCATCGCGCACGGGCGTATGATGCAGGAGACATCCCACGCGGGCGCAGATTTGAATGATTTCCTTGGAGGAGTAGATGGAGCCGTTGTCCACGTAGAGGGCATGGGGCACGCCGCGTTTATAGTAGGCGGCGCGAAGGGACTCGATGAGCGTGTCGACATTTTCAACGACGAAGAACTGACCGTGGCAACAGACCCGCGAGGCATCGTCGATAAAAGCGATGAGCCGGGTTTGCACGGGCGAGCCGTTGACCCGGACAGGAGGCCCGTAAAGCGTGTCGGCCTGCCACATCTCGTTGGCGTGCGCCTTGGCAAAAGCCAGGCGATGCTTGTTGACGCAGTCCTCGTCGGGCTTGAGCAGTTCGAACTGATTGACCACCCGCCGAAACGTGTTGGGCGCGATTTGCGAGCGGGTGAGCAACCCGGCTTCGATGCACAGACGATAGAGCAACGCCAGCGTCGGCGTTTTGCCGTGGGCCTTGGGCCGCACCTTGCGGATGGCCTCCAGGACGTCTTCCAGCGTCACTTTGCGAACCTTGCCCTTGTCGCGGCGGGGTTGGTTTTCCATGACCGTGACGCCGTGCTTCTGGTAGCGGGTGAACCAGGTCTGGATTGTGCGCCAGGTGAACTGGCGTGGATGACCGTCGTCATCGGTGAAGGTCATTTGACTGACCGCCTTGATGCGGGCCTGAATGGAGTTGCCGGGGGCCATGTCGATGGCGCCGAGCACGCGCATTTTCAGATAGGGAGTGGGATTTCGCATGAGTGGGTTTTCAGGTTGTCCGTCCCGGCGCATGGGCCGGTGACGGAGTGGGGTTTGTTCACGCCGCCGAAGCTGCCGGAAGGGGGTGCCAGGGCCTCAGTGTATTGTCGTGTTGTCGCCCACTGGAAAATCGGCCCCGGAAAAACGTGGCGACGGCAATGCGGCCAAAAACCTTTCCCGCCCACCGCTTCAACTCAGGAACGGACGCTGAAAACAAAGCTGAAAATCCGCCGGTGGACACGGACTGCCCGGAAAGGCGATCTGGAGATGGTCGAGAGTTTGCAGCACCGGATCACAGTGGCTGCTGGGCGGTGGCGCGAGTTGGCGGCAAAGCCGTTCCCGCAGCGAAGCCAGCCGGCCCTGAAGTTCGCGCCGCAACCGATACCCCGTTTCCAACGCGAAGGGCAGAGCGGGTTGCTCCACGGCAGCCTTGAGCGAAAGTCCGGCCAGCAACTTCACCAGCCATCGCCACAACCACGAAGCGGTGACGGTGTGACGCGGCAAAACATCGGCCAGAAAAAAGGCGAAGGTGCGTCCGCAACCGCCCCGCTCACCCCGGTTGGAACAATACACCCGCTTGCCCCGGAACGTCCGCCCGTCGGTCGCACTGGGATCATTGCCCAGCAAACGACTGTGCCGGTTCAAAGACCCCACGCAGCCGCAATGCGGACACGGCGACTGCTTCAGGGAAAAAGCTGGAGCTTCAACTCCGGCACATCGCGTACAAAATGAAAAGGCCGATGGTACATCCCGACTTCCTGCCTGAAGAGAACCAGAGTCGTCGAGTTCATTTCACGGCGCTCCCGACGGCGCCACTCAGGTCAGAAAGGTTGGAGAGAGGAGGTGACGGCGCTCAACGGCACTCCGGCCACACTGCCATCGTAATCCCCACCGATTTTACCATTTCAATTCGGCCCAAACACGGCACTTTCTACGACGGCACTGCGGCACTTAACAAATAGGTGACGCGGGAGCGGATTTCCTCGTTGATGGACAGGGTCAACGATTGGAGCAGCTGGGGCTGGCCAATGAGCACGAGATTGTGC
>JANOHH010000084.1:0-1201 GCA_031406395.1 Verrucomicrobiota bacterium
AACGGCAAACAAAAAAACCGGCGCACATGATTCCGTTTGGCGAATCGCGCTGGATTAACCAGTCATTCCCACCCAAAAGTTTTAAAATAACGGGTTCTGTTTTCTTAAAAAATTGTATGTCAACGTCTGCATAAATGAATATATTACCCCAATTATCTTTAATTGCTTTAAGAATGAGATCTATTTTTTCGGCCATTCCCAGGGCGGGGTTACGGGACCGCCAGCGACCTTTGGCTTTCCGGGCGGGAACACATACCAAATTGTTGCCCCGGCGCCGTTAGCCCCTGATGCCGGCCCCGCCCGAGCTGGCAGTATCAGAACAAACGCGAACTACGGGAGTTTTTATGTCTCGGTGGATCTGATTGACTGGGATGACACGCAACGGCAGGCATTTGGCATTCTGGCCCGGGGCGATACGGTTGGGCTGGGCACCACCACCGGCTACTTGTTCTCTTACGAACTGGGCGGCGGCACGCTACCCAACACCACCGGGGGCGACTTGGATATGAGTCCGCTCCTCGGTGAATCGCCCCTCGGTCAAATTGAGACCAATTCGAGCAGCATTCACCTCACGAAAGGCAACCAATACCGCATGACGTTCAGCGGTGCCGGGAATTATTTTATCGGTCGGATCTATGATTTGGCGAATCCTTCGACTCCCATCAAAACTGTCATGGGTACGGATACAAGATCGGCCGTACCTTACACTAGCGGACAGGTGGGCTTGGTCGTAGCTAGTGAGGGGAGTTTTACGGTCTCGGGTGATGCCACGTTCGACAATTTCTTCGCGGACGCAGCTGAGCCGATCCTTACGTTTGATGGCAGTTCGGGCAGCGCAGTGATCTCCTGGCCGGGTAACCTCACCGGCCTTTGGGTGCTGGAATCCAGCCCGGACCTTGGGCCAACCGCAGTTTGGACCCAAGTCCCGCTCGGGAATGCCTCCACGGTGACCACTATCTACTCCCCTGGGACGGTTCAATCTACTTATACGGCAACAGCGGCAATGACCGCCACTGGGAACACACTGTTTCGCCTACGGAAACTCTAACCCAGCGACAGCAAACTCCAACAACAGCGCCGGGCGCGGTAACGAAAGTTGCCGTGCCCGGTTTTGCTTTTCACAGTCTCCCGTTGACCCCGGAAAAACGGTCGCGCCAACGCCAAAGCGCAAAGGGGCAAAGACGCAATGATTTCAGCCGTT
>JANOHH010000110.1:0-4022 GCA_031406395.1 Verrucomicrobiota bacterium
ATACATGCGCTATTCAAGAGGAAAAAGGCTCACGACACACGAAAAGAACGAAGAGAAAATTATTCGTGAGCCCTTTCGCCGGGTTTTGGCGCATGACGGGGTGGAACACGATGAACCAATTGATTCAAAACAACCGATTCACTCATGAAAACAAAACTCAAACTCCACCTCCTCCTGCTAACGCTATTGAGCCTGCCCGGCTTCGCACACGCCCAAGGTGCCGCCATCGGCTACCAAGGCCGGTTGAATGACGGCGGCCTGCCAGTCACGGGCCTCTACGATTTCGCCTTCCATGTGTTTGACGTCGAAGCCGCCGGAGCCGAGCTGTCCGTACCCATTGAGCTCGACGCTGTGCCGGTCACCAACGGCGTGTTCAGCGTCTCGCTCGACTTCGGGCCGGACATCTTTACCGGCCCGGCCCGGTGGCTGGAAATCACGGTGCGGACCAACGGTGTCGGCGTTCCGAGCCTCCTGACACCACGAACGCCCCTCCTGCCGACACCCTACGCGATCTTTGCCGGCAAGGCGGGAAGCGTGGCGAGCGGTACCGTGACCGCGGACCAGTTGAACAGCGGCGGCATTCCGCCCGCGCCGGGGCAGTTCCTGTCTTACGCGGGCGGGAATTTTCTTTGGACCGATCCGGGCGTGGCGGTGGGCGACGTGTGGACGAAGCTTGGAGCGGATGCCTATTACAACGCTGGTAACGTCGGCATTGGGACCGCCAACCCGCAAAACAGATTGCACGTTTATGATCCCGCCGTCTCGGTGAGTCAGCGCATTGAGACGGGCGGCGGCATCAATGCCTGGGCCCAAACTGAGTATGCCAACGCCAACGGGCTGTGGAAGATCGGCACTTCGCGCGGCTACAACGGGGACCAGCTCTATTTTGCACGACATGGTGCGGCCGGCATCGCCTTTGGCCTCCAGACCAACGGGGACGCCTTTCTGAGCGGACAGGTCAACATGAGCGGTGGCAGCCTGGCGGGATCCGTCATCGTAGGCACTCCGAATTCCGAGTCCGGACTCTCGATCATACGCGGCGGCAACCGAGCCGACGTCAGATTTGAAGGAACGACACTGAAGCTGGTCGTTGGCCCCGTCGGCGGACCACCGGCTTCCACTCGTGGGATCGCCATCGACACCGTGGGCAATGTCGGCATTGGAACCGTGAGCCCGCAGGCCAAACTGCACGTTGAATCTTCTGGTGTCGTTGAGACCATCATCAAGAGCGTCGACGAACGAGCGATCCTGAACCTCGACAGCACCCTTGGAGGCCAGCGGCGGGTCTGGACAGTGGAGAACGGCGTGTTTGGCACCCCCGGGCTGTTTAGCATCTATGATCGAACGGCCAACCGAACCGGGCTAACAATTGATACGACCGGCGTGGTCAGTGTCCACGTCCTCAGAATTACCGGCGGCGCCGACCTCGCTGAACCCTTCCCAATGAAAGAGCAAGCGCTGGCGAAAGGGTCCGTGGTGGTGATTGACGATGAGCATCCGGGTCAATTAAAACTCAGCGCCGTAGCTTACGACACGCGCGTGGCTGGCATCATCAGCGGCGCCAACGGCATCAATCCCGGCATCGCTTTGCACCAGGAAGGCGCGCTGGATGGCGGACAAAACGTCGCCCTGAGCGGACGGGTTTATGTGCAGGCGGACGCAGCGTTTGGCGCGATCAAACCGGGCGACTTGCTCACCACATGCGACACACCGGGTCACGCCATGAAAGTTAGCGAACACGCCAAAGCCCAGGGCGCGATTCTCGGGAAGGCGATGACCAGACTCGCCGAAGGCAAAGGCATGGTGCTCGTGCTCGTGACATTGCAGTAAACCCGCAAAAGTAAGCGTTATGAAGAACTACATCTCTATGAGGTTTCCCGCACGGCCCGCCATCGCTCTTGCCCTCGTTCATCTCATGATGTGCTCGCTCCAACCGTTGAGAGCGGCGAGCCCGGAAGACTTCGGATTCGGTGTTCTAAAGGCTAACGGCCAACCTGTCATCGGCAGCATCCCGCTCCTGGTGGTCGCCTACGAACTTTCACCCGGAAGCTCTCCAGATGGAAGCGTTCGCCAACCACTGGTCCCGAATCTGGCCACCACTCTGGGCCAGTTGATCTTCAACTTCTTCTCGTTCCCGAGTGTGAACGGATATTTTCTGGAGAATTCTCATGGCGCGTTTTTCTGGCAAAACGCCGGAGTGCTCGGACCCGTGGCACTAGATGCTAGCGAAACGGCGACCTTGTACGCGACCCACTCGGATGATGACGGGAATAGCCAGAACGCTGATCAGACGCACTTGGATTCCGCTGCGGGGTTTAACTACCTGCTCGGTTTGATCGCGACGAAGACGGGTTACAATTTTGCCCAATGGGACAGCAACGGGGACGGATCCATTACGCAGGATGAGCTTTCGATTATGGTGATAGGCAACCACTCGCACCTCGACGACCCCGCGCATCCAGCCACCAGCACAAGTAGCAGCCGCTACGGCGCCAACCGGCCGATCGGTAACACCCTTACCTCGGTGCTAGTGCCTGGCCAAAACGTGACGTTGCGGGTTAAAGTCGCCTCCTTGGATAATCGGGCCAGTTTCATGACGATTGCGCATGAACTGAGTCACAGCTTGGGCACCAGTGACCTGTATGGTCCCGGCGACTTTTCTGCTGGTCTAACTCTAATGGGCAGCACGATTTTCGGCCAAGATGACGACCGGCGCACGGTCCATTTCGATCCGTGGCATAAGATGCGTTTTGGCTGGGTCAGACCGCGCATTTTTGCCCTTGAGGCCGGCGGGGTTGCCGGCGTGACCGCTTCGCAGTTCTCGCCCGCCAACACGCCCGTGATCCTTTACGATCCCGCCCGCGGCACGAGCGAATATTTCATTGTTGAGTTCCGCAATAGCGCTCCGGCCGGCGGAGGTGGTCACGATACCGATCTTCGCTACACGCCGTCCAGTGGGTTGGTAGTGTGGCATGTGGTGCCCGGAAATGACCCGCCGGCGTTCCACGAAGGCGCACCCAATTTGTCCATGGGCGGGAACGCGCTTTGGAATCAAGAACAGACAACTCCCCTCCTGCGATGGAGGGACGGGACAGTGTCGGCGACTCAATTACGTTTACTCCGCGTCGCACCGGATGGACGCGAAATGACCTTTGAATGGATCACGGCGTCTGACACGTGGGTCGATTTCAGTTCCCCTGGCTTTCCGTTCTTTCCTGAGACTGGCACGTTCGGTTTTCCATTCAACACAGTGGCCGAAGGCGTGGGCTCCGTCTCCCACGGCGGGACACTACATCTGAAGTCCGCCACCTCCTCGGAGCGGCCGACCATCACCAAGCGACTGTTGCTGGTGGCTGAAGGCGGTCCAGTGACCATCGGGCAATAAACCAAAAGCCAATTTGACACGCAAAGCGAACTTCAACCGCATCCAACTTATGAAACTAAACATCGCGAAAGCTTTTCTTGCCAGTGCCCTGGCACTCTGTGCTCAAAGGGCCATGGCCCAACCCTTCTCCATCGACCGTTTCACGATTGCTGGTGGTGGCGCCACGAGCACCGGCAGTGTTTATTCCGTCAGTGGCACCATCGGTCAGCCAGATGCGGGGGCGGCCATGACCGGGGGCAACTTCTCGCTCACCGGCGGTTTCTGGACGCTCGACGCCGTGCAAACGCCCGGTGCGCCATTGCTGACGATCTCACTCACCGGCACGAACACGGTGATGGTCTCCTGGCCCTTTCCCTCGACCGGATTCGAGTTGCAGCAAAACACCGATCTGCACCCGGCCACCTGGACCACGCCGTCCGAAACCGTCACCGACAACGGGACTAGAAAGTTCATCATCGTGAATCCGCCCACGGGCAATCGCTTCTTCCGGCTGTTCCAACCGTGAGCACGATTTCATCCGTCGTCACCTTAGAACGCACCCCCCTCACCACGAAAAGGATTTGTTCCGTGAGCCTTTTTGCCGGATTTTGGCTCATGAAGAATTAAGGGAACGATTCCCTCCACCAACACGGATCAG
>JANOHH010000133.1:0-3644 GCA_031406395.1 Verrucomicrobiota bacterium
CGTGAGGAGAACTCCACCAACCGAAAAGTTGGAGCATCGGCCCCATGAACCTCCTTTTCGCAAGTCGTTGGAATTCAACCCTGCTTGCGGGAGGTTCATGGATAGGCGGATTCCCTATGAAATTGCAACCCACCGTCCGCCTCGTTACCTCGGCGGCTACTCCTGAAGCCAGCGCTCGGCGCAGAAACGGGAGCTCGACCTTGATGTTCGCGGCGGCGGACATCAGGCAGCGGGCGCTTCCGCCACGGGCCGGGGGCGATGGAGCACCACCACATTGCCGACGCGCATGATGACGTGGCTCGCAGTCTTCTCCGCCAACTGCGGCACGAGTTCCTTCTTCTGCTCCTTGAACTCCACGAACTTGACCTTCACCAGTTCATGTTGCGCCAGCGCGGCGTCCACGGAACGAACGAAGCCGTCACTCAAGCCGGCCTTGCCGACTTTCAGCATCGGTTCCAAATGTTGCGCCGCCGCTTTGAATTTGCGGAGTTGCGAATTATTCAGGGGTTCAAGCATTGAACCCGAAGTCTAAGCGCCGGCGCGAAAAAGCCAAAGGCAATTTGCCGGGTGGCACGGAAGTAGTAGCGCAGAGTGGCACTCTGCTGTGTCGCGGATTGTCAATCCGCTGGACGGGAAAAGATCCGGCGGCAGCGGAAAGAATTACGCGCGCCGAATGCCATTCGGCGATACAGCAGATTACCAATCTGCGCTACAACGGACCGCAACTTCCCAGCGCATCCACGAAAGAAAATCGGCAGCCAGCAGTCGGTGATGGCGCGGGGAGATCGGAAGTCTCCAAACCTGCGTCAGGTGCCAACGTGGTCCAGCGGGAAAGAACGAGTTGAGAGTTTGTGATGCAACCGCCGAAGCAGGTACCCAGCGACCACTAACTGAAAAAACCACATCTGGGTCCCCGGATCAGTCCCCCCGTCGAAGAAAGAGTTCGTGTCTGAATCCCACGCCACAAAGCGCACCAGCATGACGAACCCCAGCGGGACCACGAACACAAACGCCAACGTGAATAGAAATGCGCTGATGAAAGCCTTGCAGCGCAACGAAAAATAAAGCCCGATCACCGGCACGACCGAAAAAGTGACGAGGTAGAACCACATGATGATGAAATTCCCCTCCATCGGCCGACGCAGGGTTTCGAAGTAAATCCAGATACCGAGCAAGGTCGCGATGGACGGGAGGAATTGCCCCCACAATCCGCGTAAACGGCCACCAATGATCTGGCCCGTCGTCAGCGGCGATACCAAAAGTAATTCCAACACGCCGGTTTCGCGCTCACGCCGAAAACTCCCAGCCGCACTCGCCGCCATACTGCACGCCAGCAGGAGGGCCAGGACCGCTTGTGCCCCACCGCTGTAAAAGATGAAGTTCCGGTCGGTCAACACCGCGGTCTGAATGGAGATGATGATCGCGAACCAGGCCCACGTCACGAGCCGCCCGCTCCAGCGCCGTTGCTCCAGCCAGCCGATGGGATTGCGCGCCAGCTTGCGCCGCATCCAGCCGCGCAGGAACGCCACCCCGATCACCGGTTCGCAAAACACTTTCTCCATCTGTTGTACGCGCGCCGACGGCGGCTCTTCGCGCCAACGCCGGCGAACATTCCGCGCCGCGAGCCACAGCAATCCCAGCGAAAACGAGAATACCACCAAGCTCGAAACCACCTCTGCGAACATCAGCGCCCGCAGATAACTTGCCCGCATTCCAAAGCTACTGAACATCTGACTCCACATTGCCTGCCAATCCGTGGCATATATCCAGGCGCCCCCGAGCAACTGATCCAGAGATGGAAAAGAAATCGGCTGCGGCATGATGAGCATCCCGATCGATCCGAGCACCAATATCTTACTGACCGCCACCAATCCGCAGGTCAGTCCACTAAGAATTGCTGCCAGCGAAAGCGCCCGTAGCCATTGCTTGGAATAGGACGACGCCAGCACGCCCGCGCCAACCGCCGCGCAAAGGGAACTAAAGTTGATGGAGGTCGAGAGCAGCGCCTCGCGCCAGCCGACGCCCCCTTGCAAAAACGCCAGCGCCATGACCGGCAGCACGACGAGCCAAAGGGTGAATGCCCGTAAAGTATGGGCCGCCGCTTTCGCCAGCACGATGTCCCAAGGCCGCAACGGCGTGAGCATCAACAACCCCAACGTCCCTTCGCGCCGCTCCTGGCTCAGGCAATCCGCCACGCTCATCGGCACCAGCACCCAAATACTCAGGAGCAAAGTTCCGTGCAGGAATGCGAACATTCGTCCTCCGGAACCAGGCGTCAGGCCGTGTTCCAAGACGAACGCTCCCGCCGCGCCGATCATCGCCACCAGCCCCACCACTCGCAGCCAGTACGTGAACGGTTGCCGGGCCTGGGTGCGTAATTCCCGGGTGATGACGGGAAGCACGTTCATGGCGACAGAACAGGCGCGCCCGCCAGTTCGCGAAAGCTAGCGCCCAAACGCGATCTCGCCCGCACCCATACCACAGCGTCCACGCCCAGCCCGAAAATGACCCACACCACAACTAAAGTCGCCACCGTTTCGGAATTGATCGCGGCACCGGTCACTCCAACAAACCAGAGGGACAGAATTGCAAGCCACGACGGCAGCAGCACATTGCGCAGGGTTTTCAAAATCGCACGCGAGTGGCGGCGCGTGGTCAGCGCCGACCAGATGCCCATCGGGCCAATGACATGGCAATCAGCAAACAGGAGCACGATGCCACCTACTAAAATGGTCGCAAACATGGTCTTATCCGACCCCATCCCGCGACTCCCAGGCGGCCAGATGATCTGCCAGAGAAGCAGCAGGTTCATCAATACAAGAATCCATTTGGGCCAGCGGAAAAGATGTCTCAACGCCTGCCGCTGTCCGCGGATGATGTCAGCCGGTGGCAAGGGTGTGACGAGCAACAGCTCCAGCGCGCCGCTCTGCCGGTCCTCACTCAACCGCCGCGTCGCCTCTGCAACCACCATGCACTTGAAGACGACGTGAAGGGCGAAGGTTAACAAGATTACGATCGTGAAGCTGGCGCCCCCAAGGTTTCGTAGTGGCCTTCCTCCGACATAAAAGGCGAACCAAATCAAGAACGCCGGACCAATGGTCCACAATGCCCAATGTCCCACGCGCTGATTACGTATCGCGAGCCAATAAAACGGTCTTGCTTCCAATCCCGCCAGTGACACATGGCTGCGCTTCAACGATGTCTTTCCCGCACGCTGCCAGCCGCCAGTTTCATCCCGCGTCTGTTGCCAGACCCGTGGCAACAATACGCTCGCGGTCACGAGACAAATCAATCCCAGTCCGCCGATTACGCACAGTGAAAGCCAGAACTCCCCCATACCACCGCGGGTGGAATAGAATCCGTCACCGGCGCATCGCATCAAATACCCGGGACTGGGCCAGAGCAGAAAATTGAACCACGGCTTGCGAAAGAGAATCCATGCCCCCCACCAAAGCATGGGCATGAATCCCGACACCAACAGCATGATGCAGAGTGTTCTCAGAAACGCCGTTCGCGAATCGTAGCTGACGGTCGAAACGAACATTCCGGCGGACAGGGAAAGGAACAGGGTTACCAGCAACACCAACGCCGTCCGCCCGAACTCTCCCGGGGTAACCCCCCCCATCAGCAATGGGACAGCCAGC
>JANOHH010000150.1:0-1227 GCA_031406395.1 Verrucomicrobiota bacterium
GGGCCACAAGGCGCTGTACACGCTGGAGGTCAACGGCGAGCATGCCTCCCTGGCGTGGGACCTGCACGACTTGCACCGCCTGAGCTGGTTTGACCATAGCGACCCGGGACCTCTCCGCGGCTGGCGTAGCGTCCACGTCACCGACGGCGACCACCCCTACATGGGCAAGTGGTGGGTGCCGGGCCTGCAGATCGGCTACGAGCACACGTTTACGCATCAGGTGGCCGACTTCCTCGATGGTCTAGCCAACAACAAGCCGGCCGGGCCGACCTTCCGCGACGCCCTGGAAACGCAATTCGTCTGCGACGCGGTGCTCAAATCCGCCAAGAGCCAGAAGTGGGAGAAGGTCGCGAAGACCAAGTAGGCGAAACCGGGGACCAGACTTTCAACGCAAAGACGCAGAGGTGCGAAGGCGCAGGGGTTTTGAAGACCGTGGCGGTCAGGCTTGAACCGACTCTTTGTTGAGGCACGAGAATGCGAGCCTTCCTGGTTTGGGTCGCGCTGGATTGACTTCGCGTCTTCGCCGCTTTGCAATGCTGTCCCCCATCATCGTCGCATGCGGCGAAGATTATTTTAACGCAGAGGACGCCAAGGTTGGCGCAGAGGAACGCGGAGGTGGGTTTCCTTTGCGGCCTTGGCGAGAACCTTTGCGGCCTCTGCGTTTGATCGGGCGGGCCCGCGGTTTGGTTGCGTCTTTGCCGCTTTGCGCCTTGGCGTTGAACTCCGGCTGACCGGAAATTTTCAGTCCCGCAAAACGTGGCAGGTATAGCCGCCCGGGTTTTTCACCAGATACTTTTGGTGATAATCCTCGGCCGAATAAAACTTTGACGCCGCCGCAATCTCGGTCGTGATCGGACGATTGAATTTTTTCGCTGCTTCCAACTTTGCCTTCACGGCCTCGGCCGTCTTTTTCTGCTCTTCGCTGGTGTAGAAAATCGCCGAGCGATACTGCGTGCCCACATCGTTATGCTGCCGGTTTAGCGTTGTGGGATCGTGCATGCGGAAGAAATAGCCGAGCAATCCCTCGTAGCTGAGTCGGTTTGAATCAAACACCACTTCAATCGCCTCGGCATGACCGGTGGTGCCGGTGCAGACTTCCTTGTAGGTCGGGTCGGCGGTCTTCCCGCCGCTATAACCCACAGTCGTTTTGGTGACGCCCGGAATCTGGCGGAGGATTTACTCCATGCCCCAGAAACAGCCGCCCGCGAGAATGGCCGTTTCCGGTTT
>JANOHH010000187.1:0-1521 GCA_031406395.1 Verrucomicrobiota bacterium
TCCAGACTTGCGACTCGACGGTATGCACACGGCCGATTTTTCCTTGCAGCACCATGTCGCGCGCGAACCGATACGAGGCAGTGGAACGACGTTGCGTCCCGGCCTGATAGATCGTGCCGAACCGGCGGGCGGTTTCCACCAGTTGGCGACCTTCCTGAATCGTGAGGCTGATGGGTTTCTCACAGTAGATGTCCTTGCCGGCGTGCGCGGCGAACATGGAGGCCGTGGCGTGCCAGCGATTGCCGGTGGCGATGGACACGGCGTCCAGGTCCGGTCGCGCGAGCAGATCGCGAAAATCCGGGAACGCGACGCAATCCTTGTTGCCATAATGCGCGTCCACCACTTCCTTCGCGGATTTCAATCGGTCAGCGCGGGAGTCGCTGACGGCGGCGTAATGAATTTCCTTGAAGCCGAGAAAACTCGGCAGGGTGTCGCGGGCGCGGTTGCCGAGGCCGATGCCACCGAAGACGATCCGGTTGCTGGGCGCGACGGCCCCGTTCAGTCCGAGCACCGAGCCCGGCACAATCATCGGCAACGCGGCGGCGGCGGCGGCGCGGCGAAGGAATTGGCGGCGAGTGACCTTGAGTTTCGAGTTTGATTTCATCGTGAATTCCATGGGGTTTGGATCGGGACGACTCTTTCGAGCACGGTGCGGTTGACGGGTGGAAAATTCGCGGCGGCCGGCGGCCCCGAGATCTTTGGCTGGTGCCAATTGCCACGGTCGTCGCGGGCTGATGTGCCACGCGGCTTGGATTTGGGATTGAGCATGGTCAGATCGATTCGAAGCCCGTCACCCGCGCGGTCGGAACGTGGGTATCGGCGTATTCGCACAACGCGCGGAGGTTCTCCGGCGGGGTGTTGCGCGGCACCTCGCACCCCGCGCCGACAATGTAGCGTGACCCCGCTTGCCGGTGACACTCGGCAATGCCCGCGGTTACCGTTTCGGGGGTGCCGTTCAGCAGCGTGGTGACGGGGTTCAAGTTTCCGAGCAGCACCTGGCTCGCACCCATCTTTTGTCGCGCGTCCGCGAGCGGCGAGAGCGAATCCAAATCCACGATGTCGCAGCCGAGCTGGCCCATGCCTGCGAGGAGCTTGCGCGTGTTGCCACAAATATGCAGCCGCACTTTCGCACCCAGGGCGTGGATGCCATCCACGAGCCGTTGCTCATACGGGAGCGCGAACTCCTCGTAAATCCGCGGGCCGACCAGGGAGGCCGCGGCATCACCGATGCCGATGACCTCCGCCCCGGCGTTGATCTGCTCGCGGGCAAAACGCAATTCCATTTCGACAATGAACTCAAACAAGTCGCGCACGAATGCCGGATCATCGCCGAAATCCAGCATCAAGGTATTGATGCCGCGCAAATCTGCGCCCTCGGCGACCGGGCCTTCGATCCAGCCTTCGATGATTTTGTCGCGCCCAACTCTTTCCTTACAGAGCGCGACAGCCTGGATGGCGTTGTGCATCCGACCCCCACCCAGCGGATCGGGGATTTTCAGCGTGGCGAGTCTGGTTTTGTCC
>JANOHH010000277.1:0-3936 GCA_031406395.1 Verrucomicrobiota bacterium
CATGAAATGCAGGATGCCGCCCCATTCGGGCGACCATTCGGGGGTCAGGTTCAGTACGTAGGCCGCAATGCGCTTTTTGGCGGGGTCCAGGTCGTCGTGTACGTGCAGGAATTGGCCGGGCCCCGGCACCAACAATCCGCCGCCCAATCTCCGGCTCGACAGCCTGGGCCAGAATCGCAATGGCCGGCCGATCCGCGCGCTGGTCATTGACACCCTGTTCCTTTGCCCGGCCGATCTTGCGGCTTTCAACGTCAAGCCACGCACGCACCATCAGCAAAAGTCCGCCACGATCCTCTTCGCTGATGGGCACGCCTTCTCGCGACCGAACAACGACAACCGGTTCACGGTAGATGTCACCGACTACAGCCAGATTCGCGACGCCTTCAACAAAATCCTGCAGGTCTTCGAGCTGGCGGACGCGGAGCAATGATTCCCAGCCTTCGCGTTCCCTTCGAGCGCAAGGGATTTGCCGCCGATGGAGAGTTCCTTTGCGCGCACAGACCCGGCAGCACGATTCAGTTCCGTCAGTTCGGCGAGTAGTTCAAGGTTGAGCACGGCGGGAGAATCGGAATTCCAAAATCAAAAATGGCAAATGATCTGGTGCGCCTGGCGGGATTCGAATCAATGGTCCTTTGCTTTGCAGGCATATGATCGATCCAACTGCGCCACCGGCACAACTGAAAATCAGATGCTAACGAGGGCAGTCCTGAGAGTTAGGCATACGCAAACCAAACTCACGCTCTCCCAAAAAACCGGCACCTCCGTTTGTAACTGCCGAGCGAGACCAAATCCGCAGGCAGACCACGCGGGCGATCGGGCGATAAGCCTTCTCAATTTTTCTTTCAGCGGCGACCGTTTGAACCGATCTTCGCCCGGCTGAAGGTTTCGGGCGAGCGGGGCAGAAATGCAACTGCAAAACGCTGTCGCCAACAATTCCACCAATGCAGCAAGAATAGAAGCTTCATTGGGCGGGCGCAACTCAAGGCGAGCCACTCGAACCAAAATCAGTGTTAGCCATCTAGTTCCTGGTTCTATAGAACACCTGAGTTGGGTTTGGATTCAACGCGACCGAGTACGGGCTGACCGCACTGGGAATGTCATTCCATGGGCCCGACGAGCTCGCGGCTTGCTGTAAAACACCCGCCGGCCAGGTCAACTCCAGCGTGTTGCTGTTCACGCGAAAAGCGAGACGCGTGACCAAAGATTTTAGCTGATAGATCACGCCCGTATTGGTTCCATTGGCACTTCCGAATCCAGTCGAGGCTAGGTCAGCGGCAAACAGCGAGTCGCCCGTGGATAACAAACCATCCAGGTGCCCGATGTTCGGTTCGTTGTTGCCGATAAATTGGAAGTAACTATTGTTGGTCAAATCCACATAAACCAGCGGATTTTCTTCGTTGGCCAGGCCACCCAAACCATATTTTCCGTGGAAGCCGACGAAGATACCATTGTTCAACCCGGGAGGAAATCCAGGCGGGGCGAAGGTGATGTCGTTGGGCCCTTCACTTTCCGAGCCGTTGGAAGGATTCGGCAGCGGCTGGAACGCGACCAGCGGTTGAACCCCGCCGCCGCCAACAACGGTCCCGGTGCGGTAGGCGGTATAATTACTGGGAAAGCCGAAATACTGGACCGTGCCGTTGCCAACCTGGGCGGCGGGTATCCAATTAAGCTCATCGGCGCTGGTCGGCTCATTGACGGTTTGCGACGTGAGGCCATCAATGCCGTTGTCCTCGAAATAAAAATCGCTCGTGACCGGGTGGAAGGCGAAACCCGCGGCATTGCGGAGGCCGTTGGCCACACGGGTCAGATTCGCGGCAACCACGCTCGTGACATTATCGGTGAGTGTCAGCTTATAAATCGACTCGCCTTGCAGTGTTCCGCTGGCGCCCGCTATCTGCGTGTTGCCCATCGTAACGGTGCGTGTCGTATTGCTGAAGTTCTGGTCGGAACCGAGTTGAAAAAAAAGATCGCAGCTCCCGGGATTCCCGGGAGTTGGGCGTACACCCAAAGCCGAGTGGGGATGCAACCAACCACCCGACGGATAGGTCAAAGTAATCACGCCAACATTCGTCAAAGGGTCACCTGGCGCGGCACCTGCCCGCAAAACGGAAATGGGCTTGCCCGATCCTTGGCCGGTTACGAAAATAAGATTGCCGAACTTGCGCAGCGAACTCTGCCCTCCGGGTAAACCAGTATAGAGCACCGTCCCCGGAGCATCCGCCACCCAGTTTTGGTTGGTATCAGTCAGGCGAATAATTTGGCCGATTGAGTTTCCGAAACTTGTGCCCTTGCTGATGGCCACCATGAGTGAACCATCCGAGAGCCGCGCCATGCCCAGCGGATAGTTCAGATTCGTGGCAAAGACGGTGATCCGAAAATCGCTCGGGTTGACGCCGGGTCCTTGAATGGCAAAGGGGGCTGCGGAAGCGACTGGAATCAAACACAGGCCAGCAAGCAGGGCAACCCCGGCACAGCACAGAGCGGGCAGTAATCGAGGCGAATGACGATTGGTGATCATGATCTTTTAATCATCTTTCAATCCAGCTCCAAAGTCAAAGCCGGTTTAAGTTCATTTTTGCTACTTGTTAGACTCAACAATAGAATGTAAAGTAATTCTGCTATGAAAAAAAACACTCATTTGGAAAGAGGTTTTATTCTATCAGTTACATCCAAGGATTGCGAGACCGAGCAAACACAGGGAGCGCAAAAACCCTGTCGTCGTGGCCGGCATCGGGATCGGGCCACGCGGTGGGCACCTTGGGTAGCCGGTCTTGGTTCCTTGATTTGGTTTCTGGTGCGGGTGATCCCCAAGCCGAGCCGTGCGGCGTATCCCTGCCAGAAAGCGGCGGCACCGATGGCCAGCGCTTTTGTGGTCTGGCTACTGGCGATGGCAGGCGCCAAATGGGCACTGGCGCACCGGCGGGAGTTTGCGCAGCAGCGCCGGTTTGTGGCAGCCTGCGCCTGCACGGCAGCGCTGCTGGCCTGTGTCGCGCTCGCCTTGCGGAGCCTGCCGGAATCCACGAGTCGCGCGGACAACCCACCGCACGGGCCGCTCGGCGTGGGCAAGGGAATTTATCCGGGGCGGGTCGTGTGGGTTCACGCACCCGACGCCACGTCGTGGGGCGGCTGGTCCTCCACGGAACGCTGGTGGGCGAACAATCACACCGATCTGGCGGTGGTCGAGGACATGATGTCCGAAGCCATCCGGCGACTCGCCAGCGAAACCACCGACGCTGCGGCTTGGGGCAAAATCTTCAGGTCCTTCAACGCGAGCCAGGGCCGCGGGGATCGGGGTTATCAAACGGGTGAGAAGATCGCCATCAAAATCAATCTCACCACCTGCAACAGCGGCAGCGATTGCAACCTCACCACGTACGAGAAAACCGCAAATCTCAACCGCATCGATAACTCGCCGCAAATGCTCCTGTCGTTGCTGCGGCACCTGATCTACGTCGTGGGTATCCCCCAGCAGCACATCAGCATGGGCGATCCGACCGCGCTTTTCCCGGGTTATCTCTGGAACATCCTGCACACCGAATTTCCCAACGTTCACTACTTCGACGTCATCGGTGGCGCTGGCCGAATGCTGACCCTCTTCTCCCAAACGCCACTTTATTGGAGCACCACTGCGGCCGACGGCAAGTTACAGGACTATATTCCCGTTTCTTTCGCGGAGGCAGATTACCTGATCAACTTTGCGATTCTCAAAGGCCATTCCTCGGGCGTGACGCTCTGTGGAAAAAACTTGTATGGAGCGCTGAAGCGCACCCCGAGCGGGACCTTGTATGGGCAGGGAGCGCTTAATTACTACATCATGCACCTGAGCTTGCCGAACGCAGAGTGGAGTCCGGGAACGGGTCATTACCGGTCGCTGGTGGATTTGATGGGGCATCGCAGTCTGGGCGGCAAGACATTGCTGTATCTCGTTGACGGCCT
>JANOHH010000266.1:0-1549 GCA_031406395.1 Verrucomicrobiota bacterium
GTCGGCTGGTCGCACTGGGCAACGTCAGGTTCATGTCGTTGACGGCGGGCGCGGTGGTGATGATGAAAATGACCAACAACACAAACGCCAGGTCGAGCAGCGGCGTGATGTTCAGCTCGGTCAACGTGTGATGCTTGCTGCCGGAATATTTCTTCATGGCCAGGGTTGGGGCAATTTAGTTTCCCGCCAGTTCGTATTTCGTTGCGCGTTCGACTTCGGCCGCCCGTTCCGGAAAGAACTTCTTCATGGCTTCCACCATTTCCTGGGACACGGAGCGGTTGTCCACGTAAACGTGCTCGATCGCCGTGGCGTATTCGGAGTTGAAGTTGTCCAGCTCCTGGGTGATCGCGCGGATCGTGGTGATCATGTAGTTGTAACCAAACATCGCCGGGATCGCAACGAACAGGCCGACCACCGTGGCGATCAGAGCGCCGGCTACGCCGGGCGCCATGGCGGTGAGGCTCGCAGCCTTCGCAATCGCGATCCCGGAAAACGTCTCCATCACCCCCCAGACGGTGCCCAGCAAGCCGATGAACGGCCCGCCCGCCACCGCCGTCGAGAGAATGATCATGCCTTTTTCGAGCGAGAGCGACTGGGCCCCAACCGCGCGTTCGAGCGTCACCCGGACGGATTCAAAGGCCGAGGAGCTAACTTTCGTAACCGTGGATCGCGCCAGCATGTCCGTTTCCGCACCCTGCACGGTGGAGTCGGAAAGGAGACTCTTCACCTGCCCGCGTACGATCACCGGATTATTCTTCAAGTGGTAAGCCAACTCCTCCGCGCCCGCCGCATAGACCTCAAACGCCGGGGCGCCGGTAAAATCGCTCTTTTGCTTGAACAGCTCCAACGGGTCGCGGGTGGCGCGGAACGCCGCAAAGAATTCCTTCCCCGCCTTGTGGGCCAGATACAGCTGGCGAGCCTTGTTGATCATCACTGTCCAACTGAAGAGCGAGACAATCGCTAGCAACCCGATCGTGACCTTCCCTTCGATCGTGGATTTCTCAAAGGCGAAAGAAAGCGCGTTGGCGAAAATCGGCGTGAATTGTATTTCCATAGATTTTTCCGGGTTTGAAGCTAGCCGTTCCACGAGGTTATTCCTCCGGACGCACCGGCTTCCAAAAAGAGCCTAAGTAGAGTCTTTGTCGATTCCGCGTCGGGAAGGTTACGAATCTGTGACAACGCCTAGCTGTTGCCTCTTCCACCATCGCAAGTCACGACTTCGTAACGCGTCCGTCTCTGGTTCGCCGCACGGGTCGAGTGCAATGCGGTTGGATGCGAATTGTCATCACCAGCTTCGAAGATGTTTGCTTCATCACTCGTGTGACGACGACATGGGTGAGGCGGGGGAGCGTTAAATCATGTGTCCCCACAGCTCAGCCAGTCCTCTCCGTGCTCAAGGCAAACCGGCAAACGGTGCGTGGAGCGCACTTTCCCAACGGTAGGCCCAACCGAGAAAACATCATTCCCCTGCATCCAAATGAAAGCGAACCCGCGAATAACTCAAACCTTCCTAGCGTTGCTGGCTCACCGCGAGCGTGGCGGCGACCGA
>JANOHH010000374.1:0-7905 GCA_031406395.1 Verrucomicrobiota bacterium
TGGCCGGTGTGATAGCCGAGCGCAATGGGTTGGCCATCCGGTGCGCGCAATCCGCCTTGCGTGCTGAGGATGAGAAATTGTTGGCGGCCGAGCTCGGCGGGATTCCAGCCCATGCCGGCATTCTGCGAAAGCCCAAACAGATCGCCGCTGGGACTGTTCAGCAACAGGTCTTCCGTCAGGGGCAAACTCCCCGCCGGGCCGCTCGCTTGAGTTTGAATCTGGAAAATCTCCTGCGTGCCGGAATCAAACACGTCGTTGGTAGAACTCATCATTGAATGGACACCAAAATGTCAGGAAGCCGCTCGAAAGCAATTCCGTTTGCCGCTGTAATGTTCTCCCGTCGCGCCTCGCGGCCGGCGGAGCGCTTAATTTGGCCTTGCCGCCGATTCGGTAAACTTGAACTCTCTGCGCGACTCATGAGTAACCTTAGCCCCGCGCCCGACTCCCCAGCCGGCATAACGGCAACCGCGCTGACTCCCGAGGCCCAAAACGCGACACTCTCCCGCGTCATCTGGCGGCTCCTGCCGCTGCTCTTTTTTTGTTACGTTATCGCGTACATAGACCGCATCAACGTCGGCTTTGCGAAGCTGCAACTGCGTGAAGTACTCGGTGTGAGCGAGGCGAAATTCAGCAGCGCCTACGGGCTGGGCGCGGGCTTGTTCTTCATCGGCTATTTTATTTTTGAAGTCCCCAGCAACCTGATCCTCCAACGCGTGGGCGCCCGCATCTGGATCGCCCGCATCATGATCGTGTGGGGATTCGTCTCCATGGCCTTCATGTTTCTGAAGGGCACCACCATGTTCTACACTATGCGCTTCCTGCTCGGCGCGGCGGAAGCGGGGTTTTTTCCCGGTGTGATTCTCTACCTCACCTACTGGTTTCCGACGCCAGAACGCGCGCGCGCCGTGGCCATGTTCGTCGTCGGCGGCGTGCTGGCCGGCGTCGTCGGTTCGCCCATCTCCGGCGCGTTGTTGCACCTCCACGGTTTCGGTGGCCTTGCCGGCTGGCAATGGCTCTTCCTGCTGGAAGGCTTTCCGGCTGTCCTGATGGGTTTGGTGGTTTTGCTTCTCCTGCCCAATCGTCCGCAGGACGCCCGCTGGCTTTCGCCCGCGCAAAAGCAATGGATTCAAGGCCGGCTCGACAACGACATCGTGCCCGCTGAGGCCCGGCCTCGTCACGGGCTGGGCGCGATCTTCACCAGCCGACGCGTCTGGTTGCTGTGCCTGCTTTATTTTCTGATGAACGTGGGCGGTTACGGTTACGAACTCTGGCTGCCCACCATCATCAAGAGTTTTTCCGACACCAGCACCTTCGGGCTCGGTATGATCAATGCCATCCCGTACTTCGCCGCCGGCGTGGTAATGATTTTGGTGGCGCGGTATTCCGACAACACCGGCGAACGTCGCGGCGTTGTGGCGCTGGCGGCTCTGACGGCGGCGATCGGTTTTGCTCTCAGTGCTTGGTTGAAAAATCCCTACCTCGCCATGGCGGCGCTGACGCTCGCCTTCATCGGCATCAAATCCACCATCGCGCCGTTCTGGGCCATGACCACCGCATTCCTTGGCGGCACCGCCGCTGCGGCGGGCATCGCTTTCATCAACTCCGTCGGCAACCTCGGTGGATTTGCAGGGCCGTATCTCGTGGGTTTGATCAAGGATAAGACCGGCAGCAACGTCGCCGCCCTGCTGCTACTGGGCGCGGCCCTGCTGGGGATGGCCATCTTTACCCTCGCTCTACCAAAGACGCCTCGCCCGCGCGGAGGCGAGGGAGGAAACAAGTGACCTTGGAGCACATGGTCCTAAATCGTCCATAATCGTCCCTACCCACAATCCCGCAGCCTTGGTAGCCTGGTGCCACAATGAAGATTTGCCGGTTCAAAAACGAAAGCAATGAAGTGCGGATTGGTTTGATTGCGGACGCCGCAACGTTGCTCGATTTGACGTCCGTAGGGATCACCGATTTGCAACCCTTGTTGGAGAGCGATGACCCGGTGGCGCAACTGGAAAAGGTCGCCACGAGGAATTTGGCGCGCGTCGCATTGTCCGGCCTCAAACTGTGCGCGCCGGTGGAGCAGCAGGAAGTCTGGGCGGCGGGCGTGACGTATCTGCGGAGCAAAAAAGCGCGCATGGCGGAATCCGATTTCAGCGCCAGCGCCTACGACCGGGTTTATGATGCGGACCGACCGGAGATTTTTTTCAAATCGCTGCCGGAAAAAGTCGTGCCCACCGGGGAACCGGTTGGCATCCGGAACGACGCCCAATGGAACGTGCCCGAGCCGGAGCTGGCCCTCGTGCTCAACTCCCGCGGCCAGATCGTCGGCCACACCATCGGCAACGATATGAGTTCGCGTGACATCGAAGGCGAAAATCTCCTCTATCTCCCGCAAGCCAAGACCTACCATCGCTCGTGCGCCCTCGGTCCGTGGATCACCGTGGGCACGCCCGAAGCCACGGCGCGTGAATGGACCATCAATCTGGAAATCCGGCGGAACGGAGCGCGGGCGTTTGCGGCCGAAACTTCCGTCGGCCAGATCAAGCGCGGCTTCGCAGAACTGGCCAGATATCTGTTTCGTTGCCAGGTGTTCCCGCACGGCGCGGTGCTGCTCACCGGCACGGGCATTGTCCCGCCGGAGTCCTTCACGCTGGCGGCGCAGGATGAAATTATTATCGCGATCAGCGGAATCGGCACATTGAAGAACTCGGTGGTGGTGGTTTGAAAAGGATTTAGAACGAAATATGAATTTGCACGGCAAGAATTTTATCGGCGATCAACTCGCAACCGGCGGCGGCGACACCTTCCGCGCCGTCAGCCCGCTCGACAGCACACCGCTGGAACCGGCTTTTTACGCCGCGGACCTGAAGAGCGTGGACGCGGTGATGCTCCTGGCCGAGACCGCCTTCGCGTCCTATCGCCAGACCACCGGGGCGCAACGGGCCGCGTTTTTAGAACGCATCGCGGAGGAAATCATGGCCTTGGGCGATGAGCTTGTTCAACGCGCCCACCGCGAAACCGGCCTGCCCGAAGCTCGTCTGTTGGGTGAGCGCGGGCGGACGGTGAGCCAGCTCAAACAGTTCGCCCAAGTCGTACGCGAAGGTTCCTGGGTGGATGCGCGCATCGACACGGCCATTCCCGACCGGCAACCCGTACCCAAACCGGATCTGCGCCGCATGCTCCGACCCATCGGCCCGGTGATCGTCTTCGGCTCCAGCAATTTCCCGCTCGCGTTTTCCGTGGCCGGCGGCGACACCGCCTCGGCGCTGGCGACCGGCAACCCGGTCGTCGTCAAAGCGCACAGCGCCCATCCGGGCACGTCCGAGCTGGTGGCAACAGCGGTTCGTCGCGCGGTAGCCGCGTGCCAGCTTCCTGCCGGGGTGTTTTCGCTGCTACACGGTTCGGGCAAAGTGATCGGCACGGCACTGGTCAAACATCCGTGCGCCTGTGCCGTTGGGTTCACCGGTTCCCGTGCCGCGGGGCGAGCCCTGTTCGATGCGGCGTCCGCGCGACCCGCACCGATTCCGGTCTTCGCCGAGATGAGCAGTTTGAATCCACTTTTCCTCCTGCCCGAAGCGCTGCAGGCGCAGAGCACCAAGCTCGCGGAGGGGTTACGAAACTCAATCACGATGGGCGTCGGCCAATTCTGCACCAAACCCGGACTGGTATTTGGCCTGAATAGCGATGCCTTTGAGCAGTTCCAGAAAACGCTGGCGGGTTTGTTGGAAGCGGTTGCGCCGGCGACGATGTTGCACGACGGGATTCGTGGAGCGTTCCATCAAGGGCTCGCAAAGGCTTCCGGCGTGGGTGGTGTGAAATTGCTCGCCCGTTCGAACGCCGCCCCGGACCCGAAGCAGACGCAGGGAGGAGCCGTGGTGCTGGCCACCGATGTGGCGAATTTCCGCAAACACCCGCAACTGGCGGAAGAAGTGTTCGGACCGTTTGCGGTGCTGGTCTCGGCGCCCAGCTTCGCGGAACTCGAAGAAGTAGCGCGCGGTCTTGATGGTCAATTGACGGCGACCGTTCACGGCACCGCCAATGATCTGCAGCAGGCCGGCAAACTGTTGCAACTGCTGGAGCGCAAGGCGGGCCGGCTCATCATCAACGGCTTTCCGACCGGCGTGGAAGTTTGTCCTTCGATGAACCACGGCGGGCCCTACCCGGCCACGACCGATGTCCGATTCACCTCCGTGGGCACGGCGGCTTTGGCGCGCTTTGTCCGCCCGATTTGTTATCAGGACTTTCCCGCTGCGCATTTACCGGAAGCGCTCAAAGCCGGAAATCCTTTGGGCATCCGTCGGCTGGTGAATGGAAACCTGGAATAGACAATGACAGCCGATCTAACTGGAACCACTCGACGGCCGCTTTCGACTTGCATGGCTCGCGGGCGATTGGCCTGACAGACTTTCTGGAGCGGGAACAATCCATAGAGTGAGGGTTCAAGTCTGGAGATTAATACTTGCTAAGCAATTGTGGAAGCTTGTGTTCCTTCGAGGCAAATTTCAGATGCCTCTGGCATTGTCCGCCGCCCCACCCCGCGGGGCGAGGAATTGTTGTTGCCACTCGTTGCCTTAACTCCTACCGCCCCGGCGCGGGGTGCCAACAAGCGGTGCTAAAGTCACGCGCATCGGACGCTTCGCAATTTCGCGGAGCATTTGGACTGCCGTCTGCGTCGGACTTCGCCCCGCTTCGTTGGTGTCTTCTCCGTCACTGTGGTGGATGAGGGGCCTAAGCAGAACCATCCTCCGTTTCACAGAAATACGCGCGACTTGATTGGCCGGACGGGCTCTCGCAAAATAGCGGAGAAAAATGGCTGTGCCTTTTCCTCGCAGGAGAAGGGCAGGGTGAGAGCGAGCCAAAAAATCAGCCTACCGGCTGGCCTGCGTCAACGCCGCCGGCTTCAAAATCTTCGTCGCCGTTACGTGCTTCAACAGTTCTTGGCGATTCATGAAATAGGTTGGCGTCGCTTTGCTTTTGCTGAACAGTTTTTCCGCCTGATCATCCCAATGGCCGCTTGCTTTGTGATCGCTGACGCCGAGCGGCACGAGGGTGTAGGACTCCGGGGGGTTGCTCATAATGACAATCTGGGTCGAAGTCTGGCCGCCGCGCCCGACCATTTCCTTGCCCACTTTGTTGAAGCTGATCGCGCGCGGAGTGGCCATGCCGGCCTCACCCACCGAGCCTCCGCCCACCGGATACGTCCGCTCCCCGCCCTCACGACCCACGCGAAAATATTTCCCGTACGGAACCGGCACCGAACCGAAATTTGTTTTCAGCCAATCGGCGGCCTTGCCCAAAGCCAGGAAGACTTCCTTGTCACCCAGATCAGAGGGCGGCTCCACGTTGCGGGTGATTTCTTGATCCAGCCCCTGCTTGAACGCATAAAAGGCTAGGGCCCCTTCGGAGTCCGCGTCGCTCCGGCGGTTCCATTTTTGGATGAGGTTGTAAACTTCGGTCGCGGCGGACTGTTTGTCGGCGTCCGATGCTTTTGCCCACGCCGATTTCATCCGATCCTGCCAGAGCCGGGCATGATAGACTTCGGGGCTGAACGCGATGTCAGTCGCGCGTTCCACGGTGACGTCGTGCGCGCTATCGAGCAGTTCGGTCATCATGTCGCCACGCTGATGGCGCGGGGCCAGGCGCGTGGCGTTGTAGAGGTAGGGAAAGCGGGCGTATTTTTCCGGCGTCAGCGGGCTGTCCTTCATCATCGCGAACGGCGTCACGTTGCAATTGTGCATGTAGCCTTGCGGCGGATTTTCGATCTGGACGAGGTCGGCGAACGGGTGAATGCCCTGCCAGTCGTTGGTGGAATAGCGGCCGGGAATGGGTCGCGTGGGATCGGTGCCCGGCGCGCGAATGGGCACCCGACCGTTGCGAACGTAGTAAATGTCGCCTTGCACCGTGGCGACCATCACGTTCTGCGCCCTGAGTTGAAGCTTCGCGAGGGCGGTCTTCATCTCGGTGAGGTTGCGGGCGGTCATGGTTTCGTAGGTTTGATCGGTCAAACCCACTTCTTCAAAGTACGGGATCGCCATCGCGTAGGCCTTGCCGTTCTTATGCGCGACGATCGGGCCGTGGTGGCTGTATTCAATCTCCGATTCTTTCCAGTCCACTTGGTCGCCGTTCTTCACGCCGATCTTGGTCTTCCGGACGATCAGATCCCGCCATTCGCCGTCGCGGCGGTATTGTCGGGGACGGTCGGGGTTGAGTTCTTCCTCGAAGACGTCTGAAGTGTCCGGGGCGCCGGTGGTCATGGCGATGGAACAGTAACGACTGTGGCCCAGGCTGGGCAGCGGCGTGCCGAGGATGGAGACGCCTGAGGCATTGAAATCCCCGGCATAGATGCGAATCTGGTAAAAGCGAAATTCGGCATACCAGCCCAAGTGTGGATCCACGACTGCGATCGGCACTTTCAGTTTCGTGCGGCTGGGCCCGATCAGCATTTCGTTGGAGCCACGATACGCAACTTCGTCGGGTTGAATGCCAGCACGGAGGAGGTCGCTACCGGCTTCGCCCATCGGCCAGCCCCAGATGACATGCCGGCCCAGCGCCACCACATCCCACGGATGAATTTCCTGGGCCCAAGCCGGCACCTGCTCGGGATGTTCCTTCATGAAATATTTTATCCCCGCCTGATAGGCCTCAATGACGGCGCGGGTTTTGGCGGTGAGCTGGCCGTATTTCTCCCGGCTGATTTCTTCGTGGCGAAAAATGAGGGAAATCATGTCATTCCGGTAATTATCCGGACCGAAGACCTCCGCCATCGTGCCGTTGGCGCGGCGATAGTTTTTGAGCAGCTCCTCGAGTCGATCCTCCGCCTGCGCGTAGCCCACGGCAAAAGCCGCCGTCTCGAGCGTTGGCGCATAGATGTGGGGGATGCCGAATTCGTCGCGATAAAGGGTCGCTTCGTCCGCAGCGGCCGCCGTGCAGAATCTGGGGACGGACAACAGCAGCGCGCAAGTTGCGGCGAACAGGAGGGGTAGCTTGTTTTTCATCGGCTGAGGATTTCGTTATTGGCCCAGAGATTGCCCGCTTGTCGAAAAGATGCCAGCTATTCTTCGCAGCTCCTCGCAGCAGGAATCCGCTTCTTGTCAGGTACGGACTTGCGTAAAACGGGCGAAAGGTATTGTTTGGAGCGCCTGACTGCGCTAAGAACGTGGCACACTGCATGAATGAAGCAAATGCTGCTGAGTCCTGGCTGGAGCTAACGGGACGAGAACCCTTCGCCATACGGGGCACGAGTTCCTTGGGCCGAGCCCAAACCAGCGACCTGGTTCTTCGGGACGACAAGGTGTCGCGCCTTCACGCCATCGTCAGGGAACAGGATGCACACGAGTTCTGGATCCACGACATGGGCGGCGCCAACGGCACCTACCTCAACGGCCGTCGCGTCACGCAGCCCACCCGGCTGAAAGATGGCGATCGCGTCGGGATTGCGCATTTTCAAATCTTCTTCCGCCAGCGTTCCGCTGCCGGCAAGGTTGAGACCGGAGGAGACATCGAGCAGACGATCGTGGATTTCAAAACGATGTCCGCCTGGCTGCTCGTCGCAGATATTCAAGGAAGCACGCTGCTGGCGCAGCAGATCACCCCGGAGGCCATGAAGACCGCCACGGGCGCATGGATTCACCAATGCCGCTCGGCCATCGAAGCCAGCGGAGGCACGATCGAGAAATTACTCGGCGACGGTTTTATGGCGGTGTGGCCCAAAGGACTTTGCCAGCCGGAGCAACTTGTCCGGGCGCTCAAGGATTTGAAGCAGCTCCAGACCACCTCCAAACTGCCCTTCCGCCTGGTCCTTCATTTCGGCGAGGTGTTTACCGGCAGCCCCACGGCATCCGGCGCGGAAAAACTGTTTGGTCCCGCTGTCAATTTCAGTTTCCGCATGGAGTCGGTGGCAAGGACGCTGACGAC
>JANOHH010000386.1:0-2865 GCA_031406395.1 Verrucomicrobiota bacterium
GGCCATTTTCTTCTGCTTCGCATTCCTGGGATCGCGGGGCTTGACGGTTGGCACCGCGTAACCCTCACGGTTCGGGTCGGCGTCCGTGAGCGGCCCTTCCAGGCCCTTGCCCCGAAAGACCACGACGAAGCGGTGTTCCTTGCCCGCTCGGATAATGATCTGCGTGTCGCCAATTTTCTTGATCTTTGCCGCGAGCAACGCGCAAAGTTTTTCGCACGTCTCGGTCGGGATGCGCCCGGCGCGGCGGTCGGTGACAATCCCCTTGGCATCGAGGGTGGCAAAATTTGCCCGGGCGCAAACATCACCCGGTTTCAACTCCACACCCAATCCAAGTGCTTCGATTACGCCGCGACCGACTTGAAATTCGAGTGGATCGTAGCCGAACAACCCGAGGTGGCCCGGTCCGCTGCCGGGGGTGATGCCGGGCGCGACGGGAATCATGCGGCCTTGCGCCGAGTCTTTGGCAAGCGCGTCGAGGTTCGGCGTGTGGGCGGCTTCTAGCGGGGTGAGATAATTTTGTTCCTTCGTCGCGAGATCGCCGAGGCCATCGAGCACGATAAGCGCAAGCTTGGCATTGGTTTTGAGCGTTAATTCGGAGTAGAGAGCGTCCAGATTCATAATCAATTTCAGTTTTCGCCGTTTAAGTTTAATTGCGCGCGGGGCCATACCGCACGCTGCGTGGCATCATGCGGATAATGACGCAGCAGCGTCAACGGGATTTGGGTTCGTCGCAGCGAGGGAGCAGTTAAATCACTGTTCCATGTGGGATCGAGGCCCCCTTGGGGATGACGACAATGCCGTCACGGATATAATAGAGCTCAAGCGGGGCATCATAGTGGGCCGGCTTGCCGGCCGGCGAAATGACCACGTTGTTGCCGATGCGGGCGTTTTTATCAATGATCGCGTTTTCGATGCGGCAGTTCATACCAATGCCAACCCGGGGCTTGCCGGCTTTTTCGTGCGCATCGATGGATTCCTGGGATTCGTAATAATCGCACCCCAGGGCAACGACGCGATGCAGTTCCGTGCCCGCGCTCACGAGCATGCGCAAGCCGATGATGCTGTTTGAAATCTTCGCCTGATTGATAATGCACCCGTCGGAAACCACGGCATGATCAATCTGCGCGCCGTTGATTTTTGAACCTGGCAAAAAGCGCGGGCGGCTGAAAATGGGGGCGCTCATGTCAAAGAAGTTGAACCGGGGCAATTCGGCGGCCAGGTCGAGATTGGCGTCGAAGAACGCGCGGATGGTGCCGATATCCTCCCAGTAGCCCTGGAAAATATAAGAACAGACGCGATGCGTCTCGATGGCGCGCGGGATGATGTGCTTGCCGAAATCGGTGTGGTCGTTGTCCAGCAGCTTCTTGATGATATCGCGGTTGAAGACGTAGATGCCCATCGAGGCCAGGAAATGCTCGCTCCCGCCTTCGATCCCCAACTTGCTATGCCACTCTGCCGGCAGCCGTAATGAATCCTGCACCGCCGGATCCTTGGGCTTCTCGACAAACCGCGTGATGCGCCGGCTCTCGTCGATCTGCAGGATGCCCAGCGACTGCGCCTCCGCCCGGCCAACCGGGATGGTAGCGATGGTCACATCGGCACCTGCGTCCTTGTGTTCGGCGATCATGCGGCGAAAATCCATGCGGAACAACTGATCGCCGCTAAGAATCACCAGGTGCTCGAAGTCATGATTGAGAAAGTGAACGAGGTTCTTACGAACGGCATCGGCCGTGCCTTCATACCAGGACGTGTCGGAAAACGTCTGTTGGGCGGCGAGCACCTCGACGAACCCGCCGGTGAAATGGTCAAACTTGTAGGATTGTGAGAGGTGACTATGCAGGGACGTGGAATTGAACTGCGTCAGAATGTAGATGCGCCGGCACTGGGAGTTGATGCAGGTGGAGATCGGCACGTCCACGAGACGGTATTTGCCAGCCAGGGGCACCGCGGGTTTGGCGCGATCTTTGGTGAGGGGGAAAAGGCGCGTGCCTTGGCCGCCGCCCATGATCACGCACAAGACCTCGCTCCGGTTCAGGGATTGACGGCTGATGCGGCTGGTTTGCGTGCTTGATGTTGCCATGCTATTAGTGTGTTGAAGTTGCTGGCGCAGCCTAACGCAACCCGCGAGTGGCAGGCAAGTCTCATAATCCCTCCGACAAGGTGCTTGCGGTGTTTGTTCAATCACGCGCTTGGGGCATCCGCTTCTGCACTGGCACTCGGGGCCCGTTTGAGGCAAGCTGCCGTCGTCGGTTTTGCCCGGTTGAACTTTTATGAATACAGACACCGTTACACTCACTCGCGACGTCGAAGCCGCCGTCGTGCCCGTCGGCACCAAGGTCACGTTGATGAAAGGCGAGCAAGCCCGCATCACGCAGTCGCTCGGTGGCACCTACACCGTCATCGTCAACGGCAACATGTTCCGCATCGAAACCCGCGACGCGGATGCCCTCGGCCGGGAAATGGAAACCCAGCGCGTGCCCACGACCTCGAGCGGCCCGGTCACCCTGGAGCAGTTGGAGAAACAGGTTTGGGAATCGCTCAAGACCTGTTACGACCCGGAGATTCCCGTCAATGTCGTGGACCTCGGTTTGATTTACGATTGTCATCTCACGCCCATCGGCGCGAACAACTACAAAGCCGATGTGAAAATGACCCTGACTGCCCCCGGTTGCGGCATGGGCCCGGTCCTCGCGCAGGACGTGCAGAACAAGCTCATCTCACTCGAACCGATTGACGAGGCCAACGTGGAACTCGTCTGGGATCCGCCGTGGAATCAAGGCATGATGACTGAGGCGGCCAAACTGCAGCTCGGGCTGCTGTGAAACTTGACCACGAATGAACACGAAGAGACACGAATCAGGTTTT
>JANOHH010001266.1:0-2934 GCA_031406395.1 Verrucomicrobiota bacterium
CGCAATCCAGGGACCGAAGGACCTGGCAGGCGACGGGCCCGGCGCGCAGCCCTCTGGCCGGCTGCATCTGATTGACCCGTGCGCCTGTTCCAGCAGCACGACGAGTTATTGGTCGAGCCTGGCGTTTCCTTTGTTCCAGCACCGTGGGGCTTAAGGAGCATAAAATTCATGGTTCGTATGGGTTGGCAGATTCACTTCGGCTACGCCTAGCCACCCGGTGCAGTTAAATCATGGCCAGGGTGTGGCCCGGCTAATTGAGTCTCGCGCTTGATCCCGGCCAGATGCCATCTCCAGCGGCCGGCGCGCAGGGCTGCCACCAAGTGCAGGCATGATCGGCCCCAACAACTTTGGCTAAGATAGAGTGTCATAGTTTTTATCTTTAAACGTGGCGTGACCCTAAACTGACGGAGCGATTTCTGACCCAATCCGTGACTCTGATCAACGCGCACCTGTTTCTTCGTTGTAGCGGCATTGCCGTTCCGTTTGAGACAAGCGATCCAGCCATGCTGCATCAGGGCTGGGTATCGCGTGTGCGATAAAATCGCCTCGGGAAACTCGCAGCGTTCGTGTCCGCAAAGTCAACCGAACCACTGGCTCCAAGGGTTACTGTGCCTATGGCGGTCCATGTCTTTAAATCCGGTGTCGCCTGGATCTCATAGGTGTGACCGGACAGTCCTTTCACCGTCAGAACCGCTTGCCGGTTGATTGCCACGCGAAGCTGCACGGTTGGCAGTCCCGTCGGCGCGGTATAGCTGGTCTCATTCGAAAAGATGCTCTCCAGTCCGCTCGCACTGTAAGCGGTAACCGCAAAAAAATACGTAGTTCCGCTCGTCAGCCCCTGCACAGCACTGTTCGTCACGTTTCCCACCACAATGCTGTTTGTATAATTTCCGCTGGCCGCGCCATAATAAATGCGGTAGCCGGTCACGCTGCTGTCGGGACTTCGATCCCACGCTAGGGTCACACCGTTGCCAGGCACGCTGAGGGCTTGGACTGGGTTGAGGAGCAAAGCGAGGAACAGGATTGTTCCCAGCAGAGTAGGAAGTCCCAAGACTCGCGAAGTCCAACTCACAGTTTTGCTGGTACGGCCAAGTAATCGTTCAGAGATTTTTCGCATGACAACCGTTACTTCCCTTCAAGTGCGGTCGCGACTGGGGTGTTCCTCGCCGCCACTGGGAAAACCCTTGGTGTCAATCTGGCGGGGTGTACGTTGGGGCGGATGAGGGCTGTGTCAGATAAAGCCTGCCGATGGGAAGTTCGATGCCACTCGGATGGTTTCAGTGACGAGTGCAACGCACCGGCCCGGCTTACAATCCCCCGGTCGGCGGCACCGCTGCCGCGGTTGGATCTCGGTCTGCCAACGCTTGGGCATAGGCAGCACTCCCGAAGTCATGCAAGGTGCCTGCCGGCAGTTGGCGCAGCCAGTTGCCCGCCGCCTCGGCGTCAGACACCGTCCAGAGAGCCATAAGATTTTCCACCGACGCCGCGCGCGAAGGGATGTCGGGAAATTGTGAGACCCAGGAAGCCGCCGCTTGGGGCGAAGCCTGCGCCCAGCGTTGCACGATGGAAACAGTCGCACGGTTTTGTTCATCACCGGCGCCAAGGGCGTTCGCGGCGAGCGTGGCGGCCGCCGACCCGTCCTGATCTGCCAAAGCGATGACCACAGCGGCCACGAGTCGCTCCCGCAAAGTTGGGTCGGCGACTTCCAGCGCCCAAGCCGCAGCAGTAGTGGAATCCGTCCCGGCCCATTGGCTGACGGCGTGAATCAGTAAATCATCGCGCTCCTGCGTGGGTGGGAGAGAACTCGTCAGGTCCAGAGCAGCGACCGGTTCGGTCCGCGCGGTTTCGTAGGCAAGCCCTAGGATCGCGGCGTGCTTGCCTTCGTTTTCAGGCAGCGCTTGCACCCAACTGGTGGCGGACGGCAGGTCGGTGTTGGCCCAAGCGATGGCGACTTGTTCGAGCGCGGCGCGGCGACCAGGATTCTCGGGGATTTGCGATGTCCATGCCACCGCAGCGGCTGGATCGTTTTCTGCCCAGCGCCGGACCAGCAGCAGACTCATTTGAGCGGCCGCTGGATTGGCGTCGAGCGCGAGCGAATCTAGCAGGGCGGGCAACTCAGCATCGGAAACGGATTCAACCGCGCGCTCAAGCGCTTCACTTCTCAAGTCGGAGTCGGTTTCTGCTTCGACGGCCGCTAGAAGAATGGCGTGAGCGGGTTGGGCTTGCTCGGTCACCGGAAGCGCATGGGTTTCGGCTCGGCGGGCGGGTTTGTTCTGGGCGATCGGCTGCGATTCAGCGAAGGCCGGACTGTCTTCGGTTGCTTGATGCGTAACGGCAGTTCGGCGCAGTGCCACGACTAGTAGTAAGGTCAGGAATGCCGGTCCGAGACCGGAGATCATTTTCATAAGGGGGCGACCGCAAATGCAGCGATTACGGGACGACAGTTGTGTTCGAAAACGTGGCTGTGTTCAGCGTATTGGAACTGCCGGAAGCGACCGCCAAGCCAACATAAGTGCTCGTCGCCATTGTGATGCTGCGGGAGTTAACCTGCGTCCATGTGACTCCGTCGGTTGACTGATAGCCGGAGAACGTGTTGCCGGTGCGCACCAGCCGCACCCAGGCATTGGGCGGCGTCCCGGCGGTTGCGGTGGTTACTCCAGTCGAGCCGCCGGTGCTACTGCGGCGCTGCCACCGGAATGTGCCGTCCGGCGTTATACCCATGAAGGCGTACTTCGAGCCGCTGGTAAGGCTTTCGCGAATGATCACGCCGATGCGCCCGCTCGTGCCGGTGTTATCTACTGAATTGAGGCGCACCTTGATTTCGCCGTCACCAGTCAAAGCTTGATAGACGATACGGAAGTTATCGGCCCTGCCACTGACGTTGCCGGCACCTTTCACCGTGTAAATACCGTTCGACTCGCCGGCGCTCCCGAC
>JANOHH010000409.1:0-5774 GCA_031406395.1 Verrucomicrobiota bacterium
GAGTTTTTCATCCCGGATGACCATCTCGCCGTTGTCCCACGCATGTTGGGGCAGGAAGTTGAGCGGGAGTGGAATCTTCGCAGGCTCGTAGCGGATTGGAAAATCATCCGGCACAATGTGCGGGTCGTGCGGGGCATCAAACGGCAGGTAGCAGAAGAAGGGAGCGCCCTGAGGTTCGTTCAGGAAGCGAATCGTCTCATCGGCGAAGATTGCGCACGCATGGCGGCCTTTGGCTTCCGGCGGGGTGAGTTTGCCGTCGGTTAAATCGCTGAGCTTGGCCTGCATCGGGTTGGCCATGCCGCCCGCGAAGACGGATCGGGCGGTTTGGAAGCTCTTCGCGATTGAGCTCTCGCCATTGTGCCACTTGCCGCTCATGAAGGTGGTGTAACCCGCGCGACCGAATGCGGCGGGCCAGGTTTCCTCGCGCAGCAACTTTTCATCAATGCGGAACAAACTCCGCCCCGACAGCAGCATGGCCCGCGAAGGCACGCAGGTGGCGGCGTTCAAACCGCCTTGCATGTAGGCCCGGTCGAACGCCATCCCGGCGCGCACGAGGCGATCGAGGTTGGGGGTCTGAATGTGCGGATTTCCCAGCGCTGCGATCGTGTCGGCGCGTTGGTCATCCGCGAAGAGTAGGAGTATGTTCGGACGTTGGTCCGCCCCAAAAGCCGACGCGGCGGTATTCTTGGAGGACGCATCAGCCGCGCGGAGCGCGCCCAGGGGAGCGAGCAGCAGAGCGGTGAGCGTGACGAGGGTGTGTTTCATTGTGAGGGGGATGGCTATCGCATCAGCGGCGCGCTTGTTTGGCTTCTGCCCCCAGCCAGCGCACGGCATTCTCAATCACGCGCAGCGGCTCGGCTTGTTTGTAAACCGGATAAGTTTCGTGGCCGGGACGAAAGTAAAACACGCGACCTTTGCCGATCTCCCAAAGGCAACCGCTGCGGAAGTGTTCGCCCTTGTCCCAACGCTCTTCAAAGACTACGGCGTCGGGCGTCGGTACGTGAAAGGGTTCGTCGTACATTTCGGTCTGCGCCACATCCCACTGCACGGGCAATCCAGCGGCGATGGGATGGTGCGGCAACAAAGTAGTGACGTGCGACGGCGCACCGTCGGGGCGGTACGCGGGGAACACGCAGATCGGCAACGCGAGTTTCCAGACCTGGCCTTCGCGGGCGAGCGACGGCGTGAGGGGATCGCCGTATTTCGGAGCTTTGTAGATAGTCACCTCGTTTGAGAATTCCCACGTAGCGGTCGCGCGTTCAGCGGCGGGAACTTGCGCAAGCGCATCGGACTTCGCGCGCTCTTGCATCAGCCGGACAAACGGCTTGGCCCAGTGCGCCGAGTGCAAGGCGATCAAGCTGAGCTTGCCGGCTTTGACACGCGCCACGACACGCTCGGCGTTCGCGTCCGTCACGGCTGGGTTGCGAACGTGCCCCCACCAGACCACGACATCCGTTGCGTCGAGGGCGGCTTCGTCGAGCCCTTGCTCCGGCGAGTCGAGGTTCACGGCCTTCACCGTGAAGCTGGCTTTCGCGGCGAGGTACACAGCGATGGTCTCGCCAAGAAACTTATCGCCGTAAGCTTGCTTCTGTTCGGGTTGCTGTTCGTCCCAGATAAGAACGCGAACCGGTTTGGTGGTCGCAACCGTGGGAGCGATTGGTTTGTCACCCATCAGTTCCGCGACCTTGGGTTCGATGGCCTCCGCCCAAACGCGATGTCCCAACGGGGTGGGATGTTCAAAGTCATACATCAACGAGCGCGAAATCGAACCGTCCGGCTGGACGTAAAGATGGTTGATGTCCAGGTAGAAAGTGGTTTTGCCGTCCGCTAATTTCGAAGCGATCTCGTTGGCTCGGGCCAACACGGCGCGCTCCGGAGTGGGATGCTCGCGCCGCTGAAAAATCCCGAGCAACAGAATCTTGGTGTGGGGCAATTTGGCGCGGAGCTTCTGGACAATCGCGATGACGCCCTCCGCGATTTCTTCGGCAGTGTTAATCCCACCATTGTTCTGGCCGATCATGACGATGGCCAGTTTCGGCTGGATACCTTCAATGTTTCCATGATCGAGCCGCCACAAAACGTGTTCCGTGCGGTCGCCACTGATGCCGAGATTCAATGCGTCGCGTGGGGCGTAGTATTGTTGCCAGACTTCTTTGCCCTGATTGTCAAAGTGCTGGACGATGGAATCGCCGACGTAGATCAAGTCCACGTTTCCCTGCCGGGCCCGCTGATTCATGACTTCATGCCGCAGGAGCCAATTGGCATTGGTCCGCCCGACCGGCACGACGGCCGAATTGACGGCGAAGCCCACATTGGCCAGCGTGAGCGCCGACGTAATCAGGCAAAGCAACAGCCGACCCGTTTTCCCGTGAGGGGTTTGCTTTTTCATTGGCAAAAAGTATCCAAGGGGACGGACTAAGCTCCAACTACTAAATTCCACCGCGTTTGACTTCGGGTGGCATTCTCCCTTGGTTTCAGAGGTGTGGGCTAAGGTAAGGTGCCCATAACGCGCCCCAGCTTTTCAGCCGTCACGATTTCTTTGCCGTTGGCGAAGACGCGAAGGCCCACGCCCCGGCCGTAACGCTGCCCGGTCTTATCCCAGACAATCGTCAAAATCCGGCCATGATAGGCAATGTTATCGAGGCAGAAATAGTCCCACGTGCCTTCCGGCACCAACGGGTTGACTTCGATAAGGTCGTCCGCCCGTGGACGCAATCCCACCAACCCGGAGATGACGAGGTCACAGAAGGTGGAATGGTTGTAATCTTTGCCGCGCTCGTCCGGCGGCTGGCGGCGCTGCTTCAGCAGCGTCCGGGCAATCCAGTCGCCCGTGTAAGGATTGAGATTCTCATCAATCCACGGCTGCCGGGATTCAATGCGCTCCGGAAAGTTTGGCGGAAGCTGCCGGAAGCGGTGGCTGCGCAAATAACATTGGAATGTTTTCCAATAGTCCGCTTTGCCAACGACATTCTGGGAGTAATTGTTCAGCAGGTTCGCCATGGCCGTCAACGTGACCGCGGTTGCCAGCGGCCAACTTGGACCGTTCCACTGACATTCGTGACCTTCGTAAGCCACCTTGAATCCCGGGTGCCGCTGTTCCGCCGTGGTGGGGCCGTAAGGCGCAAAGAACCCTTGGGGATCCATGAGTTGTTTCCACGCTGCCGATTGATCCGCATCGGGAAGATTGAAATACCACGGAGTGTAACCGTGGAGTTCGCGCACGTTCGCAAGATTGGTGCTCCCGCGGGGCAGGACTTTGAAGAACTGCGCTTCGCGGTCCCACAGCTTTTCCTGCACGCGCTGCTTGAGGGCGACAGCTTTTTCCCGCCACCTCTGGGCAAGAGCTGGCTGGCCAGTGCGTTCGGCAATGCGGGAGATCGCCATGGCGTCGCCAAACTGGTAGCTGTTGATTGTCGCGCGGCAGCCGCTGCCACCGATCGCCACCTCCATCCCGTCGTTGCCGTCGTTCTGCCAGAACAGCCCGCAGGCATCGAGGTGGTCCTTTTCCCAGGCTTCATAGTTCGCAATCAAATCCGGCAACAGCTCTTTCGGCTGGCGGTCGTCGCCCTGAACCAGAAAGCGCGCATGCATGGCGTCGGCAGCCCAGAAGCTGTACTTGCGCGGCTCGCCGCCTTTGCGAAACCAGAAGACGGCGTAGTCATCGAGGTAGCGCGAATCGTGAAGCCAGCGTCCCTCGTAGAAGTGATGGCCCGCCGGGCAATTGATCGAATTGTGCTTGCCGCTCCACGGCACGGGCGGCAGGAATTCCGTAATGATGAAACCGTCGGGCGTCTGCTTGATGTGCTTCCGATACGTCCACCAGCGGAAGTAGTAAATCTCCTCAAGGTCCGGGTCGGGACACTCAAACAGCGGCACGTTCTGCTCCATCCAATCCCAGGCTTTCGCATTGGGGATGTGGTTGACCACGGTCTCGCGATCGTTGCGATTGAATGCATCAACGTAGTGCCGAAACGTCTCCGGCTTCAGTACCGCGGCGCCAGCCCGGACATCGCTCACTTGCGGGCGAATCCAAACCGCGCCCGCGCAATCACTCCCGCCGTCGGCGGAGATTTCCACTTTCAACACGGAGCTTGTTTCCTTCGTCACCTGCGCGGTCCGGTTGACATTGAACGAATGCGCGGCCTCCAATCGCGTGAGCAGACCGGGGGTCGCCGCCTCGCCTTCGTAGAGCAGCGTGGCGTTCAGGATGCGAAACGGATTTTGAACGTTGGTCTGCTCGAACTTCACCGTGTATTGGCCAGGCTTGAGAATGAACGGGCTGAGGTCCAGCGTCAGCGTCGCTTTGCCGTTGCGAAAGCTTTCCGCATTCCAGCTTCCGCAACGCTGCCAATCGGGGGTGCCGGGATGAAGATTGAATTCCGAGATCGTGGGCCGTTCAGTGGTGAGCGAGCCCGCGGACAGACCTTCGACCTGGAAAACCGCGAAGCGGCGAATGATGGGCTCGGCGGCAAATCGGGTGACCCGCAATCGCACCCGGCTGACTTCCACCGGGCGGAAACGATCAATCTTCTTGCGACCCACGGATGTGCCCTGGCTTAGTTCCTTCCATTGACCGTCGCTCAAGCCTTCCACGATGTACTCGCGGATGCGCTCGCCTTCACGGTAGTCCTCCATGATGACCGCGTGGTTGATGGTTGTGGGTTGAGGCAACCCCAGCTCGACGCCGGCGCCACGCTGATCTTTAACCTCGGCCACGGGTTGGCTGAAACGGCGCTCGATTTCTTTACCGAACGATTCATAGAGCTTCAGGTCGCCGTCGGGAATCAACCCGTTCGTATTCGGGGTCGAGTTGAGCAACAACACGCCACCATGGCCGGCGGACTTGTAGTAGATGTCCATCAGTTCATTGAGGCTCTTGCGTTTCCTCTCGTTCTCCGCCGCCCAGAACCAGTTGTGATCGTAGAGCGTGGTGTCCGCTTCCAGCGGCGCCCAAGCATCGCCATCGGGATTACCCTGCGCCGCCGTGGCGACCCCGGTCTTGAGATCCTGGCTCGGGAGTGAATTCCACGCCGGGTACGGCAGTTTGCCGCTCTCGGTGCCCGGCCAGCGGATGGTCGCACTCGGCCCCTGGAAAATCACGGCCTCGGCGGCGTGCTGCTTGAGAATGTCGCTGACATCAATCACGCAACTGCCATCGAACCACACCTCCGTGATCTTCCCGTAACGCGTGAGCACCTCGGTCAATTGCTGACGGAAGACCTGGTTGTAAGCCTCCTGTTTCGAGGGATCCTTCGTGCGCCCGCCGCTGCCCATCGGCGCGCCCCAGGTGTCGTCGCCCGGATAAACATAGATGCCGAGGGTTAATCCATTCCGGCGACAAGCGTCCGCCAACTCCGCTAAGACGTCACCTTTTCCTCCTTTCCACGCAGTGTCCTTGATGCCGTACTTCGTCGTCTCCGTCTGCCACCAACAGAAACCGCCGGTGTGCTTGGCGACAAACAGGATTTCCTGCGCGCCCCAAAGTTTTGCCGCGCGACACCATTGGTCGGGGTCGAGTTGGGTGGGGTTGATCGCGGAAAGCGGCGTGGAATGATTGTCATATTCGCGCCCCTGCCAGGTGGCGGGATCCAGGCAGGCAAACATGATCCGCTCCTGCTCGTGCCAGGCATATTGTTGGGGAGTGGGCCGCGCCAGTTTAACCTCTGGCGCGGCGGCAGAGGCCGACGGGCGAAAGACCCGCCGCAGTTTCTCAATGTTGGCCCGAATGTTTTTCTGGGTCGCGTCCTGGGGCGGATCCGGAGGCATGGTGGTCT
>JANOHH010000413.1:0-3771 GCA_031406395.1 Verrucomicrobiota bacterium
AATCAGATTTCCTGAAACGGCGGGCGGTGTCAAACGCATTCGCCAGACTATTGTCTGTGTTTCGGGCGATTTCCATAAAGCAAAATTGCATGAATGCCGAAAGTGGAAATCACTATTTCGTTTGCAACGGTGTTGAGAAAACACCGTGCGGCGAAAGGCATGTCGCAAGAAACTTTGGCGGAAAAGGCAAACATCCATCCAACGCACGTTGGTCTGATTGAGCGTTCCCTACGCAATCCAAGTTTGAAGGTCTGCAAGGCAATTGCCGATGCTTTAGGATTGCCTCTCGCTCGGATGATTTCCGAGGCGGAGCAGATTTGTAGGCAAAGACGTTAGCGCCAACTTGACAATCGCTCCCCGTGGTATTGACAGGTTTCAATAAGTTTGTCATTATCTCTAAAACGGTGTGGCAATCTTAAAAGGTAGAATTGTCATTATCTCCAAAACGTCGTGGCGACTTTGAAAGGCAAGTTCACGTGCGCAGTGAATCAGGCGAGGTGAAATCAGGCAAGCAACCTGTGACTGCCGGCACTGGTTCGCACAGGTAGCGTCAGCGCCCGCTCTTACTCTTAATCATTATCTTTTTCTTAATCGCCTCTTCGACTCGGGCTTTCGCGATCTTCCCGAGATTATGATTAAGAGTAAGATAAAGATTAAGAAGCGGACGCCATTATTGGCCCACGCAATAAAGTTTGCTCCCCGTGCGGATGAAAAGGCTGCCTTGGGCAACCGCCACGGTCGAGCGCAGATCATTGTCCTCCTCGTCGCCCATGGCCGCGACGGACAGCAGCTTGAACTCCGGGGCCGCCGCGACGACAAACACTTCGCCGCGAAAATTCTGGAAATAGATTTTCCCATCCGCGCCCGTGGGGGACGACTCGATCTTGACCCGCGTGCCCAGTTCGCCGATCCAATCCGCCTTACCCGTGGCCGGATCAATCCGCGCGATGTTTTTCTTGTCCCCGTTGAGCACGTAAAACCGGCCTTGATAAAACAACGGCGTGCCAACGTCGCTCGACACTTCGCGGTCCTGGATAGTCCACGCCAGTCCCGAATCATCCAATGCGCCCTGGCTGCCCGCCTTGACGGCAAACACCGGCGAACCTTTCGGCGCGCAGGCCAGCACCGCACCGCCACCCGTTACCGGCGAAGGCACGAGCCGCCAGTGCGTGATCCGGGTCGGATTCCAACTGCCCCAGCGCCAGAATTCCGCGCCGTCCTTGAGACTGTGGCCGCTGATACAGTCGCCCCCGGAAACCAAAATCTCCCGGCGACCGGCATGCTCAAACGGGATCGGCGTGCTGTACGCTTCTTGGGATTCTTCATGCGCTTCGCTGGGGCGGACGTGCTTCCACAGTTCCGCGCCGGTCTTGGGGGCCAACGCCAGCAGATAGGAATCATTCGGGCCATCTTTTCGCCCGCGACCATGCACCGGCACATTGCGTTGCAGAACCTGGATAAACAGCTTCCCATCGAAGAGGGTCGGGCTGGCGCCGTACGTCCATTGATAGGCGAACTGGCCATAATCCTTTTGCAAATTGCGCGCCCAGAGTTTCTTTCCGGAGAAATCAAACGCCACAAGATCCCCGGTACCGTAGAGAAAACAAACCCGCTCGCCGTCCGTCACCGGCGAGGGCGACGCCAGATTGCTTTTGTCGTCCAGGTTGAAACCTGGCGTAATTTCATGATTCCAAAGCTCCTTGCCCGTGCGGCGATCCAGAGCCAGCGCGCGCAGCGTTTTGGTGCGCAGATCCGTGGAACTGACGAAGACATGATCGCCCCAGACGACGGGCGTGGCAGCGGCGGGGCCGGGCAACGGCGCGACCCACCGGATATTATTCGTTTTGGAAAAGCTCGCCGGGAGCTTTTGCTCGGTGGACGAGCCGTTGAAATGCGGGCCGCGCCAGTGCGGCCAGTTTTCCGCGCGGAGGGATCCGCAGAAGCATAGGACCGCAGTCGCGCGTAATAGCCATTTTTGTGAATGTTTCATGTGCGGCGTAATTCTTCTGTGGCTACGACTGAGTTTCAAGTTCATTCACCTGCCGTCGCCCGTTATCGCAGCCTCGGGCAGGGTGCTGACTCTTGGAAACTATTTTATTGGCCTGCCCAGCAGGCTGTTCCGTCCGGACGGATTGACGCCGGGGCGGCATCATGAGATAAGCTTGGTTCGTTGCAGCCTAAGTTGGCTTGCCTTCCTGCAAGTCAACACGGGGGACCCAAATCCTCGGATGAAAATCCGGGGGCGGGGCGAACGGCGATGGCGAACCATCGTCGCGGTCACTTTCAAGACCGAGCCCGTCAGCTAACCTCGTCGGCATTTGGAAGGGCGATCCTCTAGTCCCCGCGTTTGCGGGACACCACGGTCTCCCCAATCAAACGCGTTGTGTTCTGGCGGGGCGAGAAACCGCGTCGGAAGGCAACCACATCGGAGTTGGGTTATGACAATGAACATCATGTTTGCGGTCGGGGGTTATGCGTTCGGCTTGGGTTGGTATGGAGGTGGGTTGGGCCTGGCTGGCTTGATCCTGATCTCCAGTCTAGTATTGATCCGCGAGCGACAGGTGGGGATCGTGGTCAAGCGGTTCGCGCGGCGGAGCCTCGCGCCGGGCCGGCTCGTGGCCTTGGACGGCGAGGCCGGTTATCAGGCGGACACGCTCGCGCCGGGTCTGCACTTCGGTTACTGGCCGTGGCAGTACCGCGTCATCAAAGTTCCGGTCACCGTGGTGCCGCAGGGCGAAATCGCGCTGGTCATTGCCGCAGACGGCACGACGATGCCCACCGAGCACATCCTGGGAAAAGTGGTTCCGTGCGACGCTTTTCAGGACGCGCGGAGGTTCCTGCTCTCCGGCGGCGAGAAAGGTCGGCAACTCGGCATTCTTACGTCCGGCACGTATCGCATCAATACAGCCATGTTCGCCGTCATCCATGCGGCGACGGCGCAGGAGCACGGCATGCTGAGCGAACAGTTGTTACTGCAACGCGTCGAGTCGGACATGGTGGGCATCATCACCACGCTCGACGGGCAATCCATCGAAGCGGGCGACATCGCTGGACCTGTCATCGCCGGCCACGACAACTTCCAGAACGCCCAGGCGTTTCTAACCAGCGGCGGACGGCGCGGGTTGCAGGATCAAGTGCTGTTGTCCGGTTCCTGGAACTTGAATCCGTGGTTCGTGCAATTGGAACAAGTCCCGATGGTCCAGATCCCCATCGGCTCGGTCGGCGTGGTCATCTCGTTTGTCGGCAAAGCGCACGAAGACGTGAGCGGCCTGGACTTCAAACATGGCGACCTTGTGAACGTCGGCCACAAAGGTGTCTGGGTCACGCCGCTTTATCCCGGCAAGCACCCGATCAACACCCGCATCATGAAAGTGGAACTCGTGCCCACGACGAACATCGTGCTCAACTGGGCCTCGCGCACCGAATCGCACAACTACGATGCCAAGCTCTCGTCCATCACGGTGCGCTCCAAGGACGGATTCGCGTTCAACCTCGACGTGGCGCAAATCATCCACGTCGGCGCGCTCGACGCGCCCAAAGTAATCAGTCGCGTCGGTTCGATGCAGAACCTCGTGGACCACGTGCTGCAACCGATTGTGGGAAACTATTTCCGCAACTCCGCGCAGGATTTCACCGCGCTCGACTTCCTGGGCGCGCGCAGTCAGCGGCAGGTGGATGCCGCCGAGCATATTCGCGCCGCGATTGGCACGTATGACGTGCAGGCGATTGACTCCCTCATCGGCGACATCAATCCGCCCGCCGAACTCATGC
>JANOHH010000448.1:0-6369 GCA_031406395.1 Verrucomicrobiota bacterium
TCCTTTTGCGCCGCCGGCAGATCGCGGATCGCGAGCATCACGCCGCTTAACAACAAAAACCCGGCGAGGCCGGAGCTGAGCAACGAGAGCACAATCGCGCGCGGCACGACCCGGCGCGGTTGGTGCGTTTCTTCGGCGAGATCGGCCGCCGCTTCGAACCCGGTCAGACACCACGCCCCAACGAGAAGCGAAAGCGCCCACGCGCCCAAGCCCGCCGGTTGCGCCGTGACGGCATTGGTCGAGTTCACCAGCATCCCCGGCGAGACGTCCCGGGCCAGGGCGATTCCAATCAGCACCAGGCTGATGACAAACACACCAATCAGTTCGGTCCAGACGCCGAAGTTGTTGACGTGCGAGGCCAGTCGAATGCCGAAGAGATGCACGAGCGCGATCACCGCAATCACGCCGAGCGTGAGCGCCACCACACCGGAGGGTTCGGCCCAGCGTCCACCCAGCCAGTTGCCGGCCGGCGCGGCCAGGGTGGCGCACACGCCCGGGAAGCCCGTGAGAAACTGGAGCGTCAGCAGCCAGCCGACGAAGAATCCAAAATGCGGATTCACCAGGCGACTCGTCCATTGATAGCCGTAACCGGAGAGCGGGAAGCGGGTGGAAAGTTCCGCCAACAACAAGGCGACAAGCATCTGCCCCGCGAGCACAAACAACCACGACCAGACCAGTGCGCCGCCCACCTGCCGAAGCCCATGACCGAAGTTGGCGAACACGCCCGTGAAGACCGAAATGAGGGAAAACGCGACGGCAAAACTGGAGAAGCTGCCCATGCTGCGGCGGAGCTGCGGCGGGTAGCCGAACTGTCGTAATTCTTTCGCGTCGTGGTCGTCCATTGCGTTGGTGCGGCGGCGGACGAGCATCCATGTAACCGCTGGGGCAAGGCTCGCCAAGCCAATAAGGGCAGGGGATGCTTTGGTGGCGTCGGCCGGTGCCCGGAGGAAGCGCGTCAGTTTGCCGGCCGGACACGGATTTTGAGATTCCGAAAGTAAACCTGGTCGCCGTGTTCTTGGAGGAGGATGTGCCCCTCCGGCCATTCGCCAAAAGCGGGAATGCTTTTGAATTTGCTCCGCGCGACGGCGGCGCGGAAGGCGGGCGAGCCGCGCTCGTATTCCACGATCTTCTGCCCGTTGAGCCAATGCTCGACGTGCCTACCCTGCACCAAGATGCGGGCCGTATTCCATTCGCCAATCGGATTTGGCTGCTTGGTGGCGGCGGGCGGGATCAAGTCGTAGAGCGAGCCGAGGGTGCGATTGCCAGCGCGCCCCAACTTGGCGTCCGGATGCCGTTGGTCGTCGAGCAACTGGAACTCGCAACCGACCGCCGGACCCGCGCCCGTATGGTTGTCCGGGTCCAAGTCCGACTGAACGAAATACTTGATACCGCTGTTGGCACCGGGAGTGAGTTTGAAGTCGGCCACGAGTTCAAAACTGCTGAACCGCTCAAGCGTGATGATGTTGCCGCCGCCCGGAGTCCTGCCCCCGTTGGCCTCATGCACATTGAAAATTCCATCGGCAATTTCCCAGTATTGGGCGGGGAACTTTTCGCTCTTGACGCCGCGCCAACCCGCGGAGGTTTTGCCATCCCAGAGCAGTCGCCAGCCGGCAGCCTTCTCCGATTCCGTCAACGTGTTCGGGGGTGCGGCGGTGGTGGCGGCCAGGGCTACTTCCTGAATGCGGAGATTGCGCCAGCGGACTTGCGTGCCCGCCCGCGCCGGATCGTCTTTGATACCGTGAACCTGCAAAGCGATGAAGCCGCGCGGCGTCAAACCGTCCTGGATGTCCGCGCAGGGCGTGCCGTTGAGCCAGGTCTTAATCGAATCGCCGATGGCCTCGACGCGGACATGATTCCAGTCAAGTGGTTTGAAAATGCGGATTCCCTGTTCGCTGAACGCCTTGCCTTGCGGGCCTTTTTCGCCATCACCTGGATAAAGCCAGCCGCGCCGGGATTCATCATAGAGCCCTGCGCTCCAGAGGCGTTTGCGGGCGACATCAGGGTCAATCTCCACCTGGTAGCCATGAACGCGGCTGGCCGGAATTTGAATCTTCTTGCCACTCCATTCCACCTGCTTGGGCGTGTCGAAACATTCGCTCCGAATCTGCACGCCGGAGTTCAGCCGGGGGTCCACCTTGAAATCGTATTCGAGGATGAAGTCGCCGTAGGTTTTTTTCGTGCAGAGAAAAGAGTTGGGCGTGTTGAGCACCGAAGTGCCGACGATGGCGTCATGCTCCACGGCATACGTGGCCTGGCCGCCGCGCTGCACCCAGCCAGCAAGGTCGTGGCCGTTGAACAGATTAACCCAGCCCTCCTCCGCGATCAGGGCAGGAGTACCCAAAGTCATCGCCAGCAGGATTAAGAGGTTTGCTTTTTTCATAGCGGTGCGGATGACGCCGGGGCAGATATTTAAATTTAAGAACCTACTGTGTGAGCCGGCTGGAGGCGGCCAATGGGTCAGATACCAGACTATTTATCCCGAACGCCGAAGGCCATTCACAGGAGGAAACCGAGGCAACGGGGGCTGAAGGACTTCGAAATTGCAAGTTGAGGATTTTTCTTCCTGGCGTTTCATGCTGCAAGTAATTCGCTTTCTGCTTGCTCTGTTCCCTCCTGTAAATCCAATCCCGGTCTTCAGGTTTATCTGTCCGCAGTCGCGGCTCAACCGGGATGACTTTGCAACCAACGGCGGGCGCGGGCGCAAGTGGGGAGCGTTTTCTAAAGTGCAAACGGGGAGTGCCGGGTGCCGACACTCCCCGCTGCGTTAGTTTTCTTAGTAGGTCGCCAAGCGGAAGTAAACCGCTCCGACATTTGGATTGATCGGCACTGTTGCCGCGTTCAAGCCAGCGCCGGCGTAAGTGGAATAGGGTCCGAGAACGTTGTTAGTACTGGACTGCAACTGGTAAACTCCCGACCACGAGAAGTTCAGATTGCTGCCGGATTGGGTGACTCCCAAAGCAACGGGCGCAAAGCCCGAGACGGTGATCGTGCCGGTGCTGGTCGGATCAATGCCGGGAGTTCCCGTGCCATAAGTGCCGTTGGGTTTTTGAACGCCGTTGATCCACAACTGACGCACCGGGGCGTCGCCAATGTAGTCCAGCCACAAGTTGGCATAATTGCTAGTGGACAGGCGGTATGCGCTGTTCGCACTGATCGCACTCGGTCCTTGCACCCTCAACGTGCCGCCATCAATCGAGGTATCACCGCTGTAAGTCGCCACAGACGCAGCCTTCAAGGTTTGGATACAGTTGGTGACCACATTCGTGATTACAACCCCAGTGGTGATATTGCTTTGATAATAGGTGTAGGCTTGGGTGATGATCTTTCTAAAGGCGAATTTGCCGCCAGTGCCTGTGTTGTCCATGAATTGGTAGGAACAAGCACGAGTTTGGACGTTCTCATTGCCGTAGCCGACCGTCAGAGTCGAAACCGTTCCGGTCTTGCTATTATACATTTGTCCGGCGCTTCCGTCCGTCATCAGCGCAATGGTCTGATTACGGCCATTGAAATCAATTGCGGAACCGACTGCCATACGCATCGGGCCGGTGAGACTGTTGGTGAGGGTGGGGATGCCGAGGCTGTGGTTGCCGGCGAGAATCACGGTCGTGTTGTTTTCAATGCGGGTGGATCCCGAGTAGGTGTTGTCACCGGCCAGCGTCAAAACAGTGCCGGAGGCTCCCCCTTGCCCAATATTGAGGACACCGATTTGATAGCCGGGACCTTGCGGAGTGAGGCCGGCGCTGTAGTTGTCACCGGTAAGCACCCCATTATTGCCGTCGTTGATCTGACCGTAAAAGGTATGGGGCAAGCCGTCTGTAAAAATGCTGACTGAAGCCTGAACGGCCGAGCCATTATTAATGATCAAGCCATAGCCATCCGGAGGAGGGATAAATTCAGGGCCAGCGCGCGAGTCATTGTTGACATCCAAAGTGCCGCCGGTCATGACGAATTTCGCACCAGGGATTTTGGCCCCGATCTGATCGCCGGGCGCATTTACCCATTGGCTGGCGATCGGGTTGCCAGGGACGAAGGTGGTGCCGAATTGCAGCGTCGCACCGGTGTCCAGCGCTCCGATGTTTTCCACGGCGTGGGAACTTCCGACAGCGGTTGAAGTGCCCGCACCTTGCGCCGCGAGGACCACTGTGCCGCTCCGGAAATAGGAGGTGCCGGTGTAGTGGTTCGCATCGGGGACGGACGCATCGCCTCCGAGGACCGTGGTGCCGGGGCCATTAAAAGTCACGTCGCTCGTTCCATCGATGGACACGCCGAGGTAGTTGCTCGTGCCGGCGTTAGCCGTGATGCCCGCGCCCGAGTCAACCAGCGTGAGCGCGTTCCCATTGCCTTCGAGAACATAGCCCGGGGCGGTGAAGGTGATTTTGTGGGCCGAGACCGGAGCGCTGTTCGTAACGGGGCCCGCACCGGTGGCGCCGAAGAGGGCGTTGGCACCATCCAACCACGTGGTCGGCGAGGTCCAGTTCGCACTCGTTCCGTTCCAGAGGCGATCACCCGAGGCATTGTTCCAGACGTTCGGCGGGGGAACCGTGATCGTTCCCGTGCCCGTGATGGGAGCGGTGGAGGAGCCGTAGGTGCCGGCCGGCATTTCAACGCCGTTGATATAAAGTCCGCGGACAAGCGCATCGCCGACATAAGCCAGAGCCAACGTTCCCTGGGTCGTGTTCAGGCGGTAAGCGCTATTCGGGCTGATGCCGCTGGTTGAGAGAACTTGGAGGATGCCGTTGTTGACTGTCGTGTCCCCATGGTAGTTGTTCGGCAGGGCACTGCCCACATCGGCGGCATAAACCCCGATCGGCTGGATTGCCACACCTTCCTTGACCAAGGCCAGGATGCCACCCGTGGTGGGATCATCCAGAAGACCGCAGCGGATGCCGCGAGGGGTGGCTGCACCGTTAAACGCCACCAGATTCGTGCAATTGTAACCGACGGTAAGGGTCGAAACCGTGCCGATGGCGCTGTTGGTGATGATGGAGTCGGTGTTGTTGCCGGTATAAACATAGCCAACCTTCTGGCTGGTGCCATTGAGGTCAATGGTTCCGCTGTTCATCAAAATCTGCCGGGCTGGGCAGTTGATCGGAGCTGGGTAGCCCAAGGTGCCGTTGCCGGTTAGTGTAACCTTGTTATTCTCCCCGCCGCTACTTAGTCGGAGAAAGCCAGTGAAGGAGTTGGAGCCACCCCAGACCATCTTAAAATTCCCGCCGTTCATATCAACATTCTGCTGGTAGCCCGGTCCGCCGTTGGTTTTCGTGATGGTTTGGCCACCATCCATGATTTGACCATTAAACACGAAGGTGCTCCCATCATTGCGCGACAATTTCATGACGGCTCGCTGATACGGGGAAGTGTTGATGATTGTGCCAGTACCTTCCGGGGGAGGATATTGAATACCATTGTTGTCGCCGTTGTTGTCAAACGTACCGCCGGTCAAATTCAAGCGACCAACGGTACCACCACGCAGGATTTGTCCGTCGGCGGGTCTGACATTGGCGGTGAGGCAACCGAGACAGCCGCCGGTCGGATCAGAGCCGTCGTTAAGCGTGCCGATTTCCACCGTGGCCCCGGCGTCAATGGCTTCAATATTATCAACGGCGTAGGCGGTTCCCGATGTGCTAACGCCGGCTGCTCTCAGAATCAACTTGCCGCTTTTCACAAAGGTGCCCCCGGTGTAGGTGTTGGCGGTGGCCGAAGTTGCATCGCCCAGGAGGGTCGAAACGGAAGTCCCTTGGAGCGTCAGACCAACTGTGCCGGTGATGCTGGCAGCGATTGAATTACTCGCGTTCGCAGTGATGGTCGGGGTAGTGCCGGCGAGGGTCAGGGCGTTGCCCCCACCATTTATGACATAGCCTCCGGCGTTAAACGTCAGGTTTTGGGCCGTGATGACAGCGCCCAGGTTAACCGTGCCAGCGCCGGTGGCATTAAAGATCGCATTGTCGCCATCAACCCAAGCTGTCGGCGAAGCCCAGTTCAAACTGGTGGTGTTCCACAGAAAATCGGTCGAACCGTTGTTCCAGGTGTTGTCGGCGGCGCGGGTTGGTAACTGCGCGAATGCCGCCAGCATGAGGCTGGCAGCGAGTAGGGGAGTGTTTCGTTTCATGGTTTTGGAGGTTTGGTTACTTTCGTTTTTTACTGTTGTTCCGGTTGTCCCGTTGAGCGAACGCGGTTCGCTCAACGCTTGGCTGATTCGGTTGATCACGGTGTTTTTATCCGGCATTGCCAGCCCGCGTCAGTCCTCGCAAAGCGCTCGCACGGCGCGGGGTTGGGTAATGCGTCACTTAGCCTCTCATGTTTCGGTGCGGGATGCCAATAACTCAATTGAGGTATGCGCGGGGGACAAGGCAGCGAACTGGCAATTGC
>JANOHH010000484.1:0-9077 GCA_031406395.1 Verrucomicrobiota bacterium
GCATGCCAGTGATCCGGCGTGGCGATCAGTACAATATCAACGTCCTTTCGATCCAGCACGCGGCGGAAATCCTTTACCGCATCGGGCTTTTTCCGTCCGGCCGTCGCACAAACTTCCATACCCTTCGCGGTCATGGCATCATCTACGTCGGCGATTACCACACAGTCCACTTCCGGATTGCCGAAGAAATACTCGAGGTCGCCCCGCCCCATTCCTCCGGACCCGATTAACCCGAGGCGAATCTTATCGTTGGGGCCGGGTTCGCCGGCGCGGGCGGAACGAATAAATGGACCGGCGAGGGCGGACGCACCAACGGCGAGGGCGGAGTTGCGAATGAACTGGCGACGGGGTTGGAGTTTCATGGCAATTGGCTGTTCAATTTGCCGAATGTTACAAAGCAAATCGGGCAGGGCAACCTCGAAAATCCGCGAAGTGGGAACGCGACCACTTTAGCTCCTTGTTCTGGGATGGAGGGTGGTTGCCGCGCTAGTTAATTCCAATGCACGGGTACAGGAAGCGTGGATAGCCTGTCCTCAGAAAATCTGATCTGACTTTAAGATGGTGTCGAAGAGCGTGACATGTTTTAACCGCAGACCGGGATTGGATTTGCAGAAGGGAACAGAGAAAGCAGAGGGCGAATTACGTGCAGCACGAAGCGGCAGGAAGAAAAAATTTCCAACTTCCCATTGGGAAGTCCTTCGGCCTCCGTTGCCTCTGTTTCCTCCTGTGAATGGTTTTCGGCGTTCAAGTTTAATGGGTCTCGCCCCAGATCGCCAGCATTCCGAACAGAGTGGCAAAGACTTCAAAGATCTCGCCGAGAACGCCGGGGACGTGGAAGCCGATTGCGGCCAACTCTGATCCTCACTCTCGGCCACGCAGCCAAAGTTTGAGCTGGCCACAATCAATCACTGCGGCGTTCGCCAGGAGTTGGTCGCCGCCTAAAATTCCGTCAACGCCGTTCAGCAGCTGACCGTTTGGCCCCAGCCCCCAATCTGCCAGTGCCAGCACCGCGAGGTTCACATCCGCCCGTTTCCACCCGCCGATTTCAAAGCGCTCCACCCACGTGACGCCAAGCGCACGTTTGCCGACGGCTGCGGCGCCGGTGATTTGGTTGGCTGACGGTTCCACTCGCAGTCCTAACGCCCGGGCGATTTCCGTATCCAGACAACTCCACATCGCCCCGGTGTCCACCAGAAATTCCAGGTCACGCCCATTCAGTCTCGCTGGACACGTCAGTGCCAGTGGATCGTGTTGTTTCAGGTTCAGGGCGACGAAGCCCCGACCCCGCAGGGATGCCGCCAGTTCACGCATCGATTCGTTTGCCAGTGCCGCCTGCCGCAAATAAAGCCGCCGACCCGCGGAATCAATCACCGCGTGATGGCGAATCAGAAAATTACAACCCAATACCAGGTCGAACGCCGTGGGCTGTCCATTGACGCGGAGATCCCGCACCACCGTGGGTTCGTTGGTAAGGGTGACGTGGCCCAATTTAAGTTCAGCCAAACTGTCGGGCGAGGTGAGACGTTGGGCGGTGTTGGTGCTGATGGTGGTCAAGGACCAACCCGTATCCACGAGACAGCTTCTCCGGCGGCCATTGACTCGCGCGAAGAGGAAAAGGTGATTCTCGCCCGTGCGGCGTAGTTCGATTTCCTGGTACCCAAGCCGCTTCAAGTCGGCGGCTAAACTCGCCGCCTCCGTCCTGATGGTAGCCAGAGTCGTGGCCAGCAATAATCCGGCGAGCAGAGCTGTTGTCCAGTTCGATGCTTGCCAAGAGCAGTGACTGCGTTCGGACATGTCGGAGGTTGTGTTGGTTAACCCGGCTTCGCGAGCAAAGAAATAACGCGAGCCTCCGCTCGCGCTGTGGATTTGTAGTTGCCGCAATGTTGTCGGACCGCGGCTTCGACTTCTTTTTGTTGCCATAACCAGCACCTTGGATAATTCTGTTACCAGTCAAATAACGCAAGATACCAATATGAAAAGCAACCTCCGCATCCTGCTCGTCACTTTGTTCGGTTTCAGTCTTTTATCCGCCCAGGCGCAACCCGGATTGGGCGCGCCGAAAGGGCCGCAGTTCAGTGGCAGTCTGACCAAACTTTTCGGCGACAACACCGCCTTCTCCGCCGCCCTCGAAATGCAGACCAAGGACGGCAGCACTGAGATTTCCGTGCCCGGCAAGCTCTCCTTCGACAAAGGCAAGTCTCGTTTCGAGATGGACATCACCCAGATCAAGGGTGGAAAAATTCCGGCGGGGGCCGCCGAACAGATGAAAGCCATGGGCATGGACACCTTGGTGGCTATTTCCCGCCCCGACAAAAAGCTGAACTACCTCATTTATTCCGGCCTGTCGGCATATATCGAAAGCGAATCCAAAGACGCTGAGTCCACCGATGCGGCGGGCAAATATAAAGTCGAGACCACCGAAGTCGGCAAGGAAACGCTCGATGGCCATCCTTGCGTGAAAAACAAAATCATCGTCACCGACGAAAAAGGCAAGACCCACGAATCGCTCGTATGGAACGCCACCGATTTGAACCAGTTTCCCGTCAAGATTGAGACCGCCGAAGACGGAACCAAGATCACAATGCTCTTCAAAGACATCAAACTCGCCAAGCCCGACGATGCGATTTTCGCTCCGCCGACCACCTTTAAGAAGTACGACAACATGATGGCCCTGATGCAGGAAGAGATCATGAAGCGCGTTGGCGGCGCGGGTGGGCCGCCATAGGCCCCCCGAGGTTACGGTTCCCCACTCGGGCTTTTCTTAAAGTGCCTGTCGAGGGCAGAGACCGCTTGCACTCGGCATTCAGCGCCGCCACCGGGCATTCATCTCCGCAATCAAGCGTAGTTGCTCGTGGCGGGCATTTGCCGCCGTGACGTTCCAGTCCTTCGCCTGACCTTTAAAATCAAAAACCCACAAAGCCGCAAACGGAACTCCGTTCGTGTCGAGGGCGGCGAGCCATTCACGAAACTGCCGACGGGTTGGATCCGTCATTTCGCCCGGCACTCCAAACTCCCCGATCAAAAGGGGCTTACCCAATTGCCGGGCAAGGGCCATTGCGGGGGCCAGGGCGACGAGATCATTGGTGGAGTAGAGTCGCCCGCTGAGGCTGCCAAAAGGCGTTGGATTATCGGCTGCCAGCATTTCGGCCCATTGCTCGGGCGTATCACTCTGCCAGTTCCCTTCGTGCTGTTGATGCCAGGCTGAAGGACGCGGAAAGGCATTCCCGCTGATGATCAGCCGGTGCGGAGCGTGCCGCCGCACTTCACGCGCAAACTCGGTCAGGGCGGTGCGGAGGTGCGCATGCGTCAGATCATCGCGAGTTGAACGAGACGTGGCAGTTCCCAATGTTGGTTGGACTGGAGCCCGGTGTTCGGCTGCGTTTGGCAAGTCCGCGGGCAGATTAAATTCGTTGCCGAACTCCCAGGCCCAAATGGCGGGCGAGTCGCGATAACGGGTCACTACTTCCCGCACATAGTTCCGCATGAACGCGTGCGTCCAGCTGGCGGCGTTGCCCCATTGGTCCACCGGTTCACTGACCAGATCGGAGATCGTCGGCTGATGCCAGAACAACGATGGAATCAAACCGATGCCCTCGCGCTCCGCGAGCTTGACCACTTGATCCAGCCGGGCGAAGTATTCCTGTCGATTGGTCTGGTACAAACCCCAATTGACCGGCCAGTAACCGTCGGCCGCAAACCGGACAAACGGGATCTGGTTGGAGGCGAGCACGCGAAAGCCAGCGGCGACGTCCTGAATTTTTCCGTCGTCCAACAACCGAACAAAAGCGTCGTAGTAATTCACACCGAGGCCTCGAAACGCTTTTCCATTCAGCCGCAACGTCCCGTTCGGGCCCGCGGACAAACCGCGGTTTGATTCGGCCGCCCACCCGCCCATCGCCATGACCCAGAACCCGGCAAGAAAGAGCTGGGGAAAATGAAGCCAGCGAACCGTGGGGAATTGCAGAGTTCGGAGCGGAACTAGGTCCGATGACATGCCGCGATTCTGGGTGGGGTATTTCAATCAAGCAAGCTCTTCGCAATTGCTCGCCCGCGCGGCCAATTGACGCCGATCACCATATTCTCGCTTGCCTTGCCGGGCCTTCCTTGGCATTTCCTTGGCCATGAATTTATCCAAACTCGCTGCCTTGATCGTCGCTGCATCCCTGTGTGCCACTGCTGTCGTGCGTGCCGACTTGCCTCCACTCATCCCGCGCGAAGTCCTTTTTGGAAACCCGGAACGCACGTCGCCGCGATTGTCACCCGACGGCACCCGCCTCGCCTGGCTGGCGCCCGACACAAACAATGTCCTGCAAGTCTGGGTCAAAACCAACGGTAAGGGTGATGACAAGATCGTCACCGCTGACAAGAAGCGCGGCATCCGCCAATATCTTTGGGCAGAAGACAATCGCACGCTGCTGTATATGCAGGACACGGACGGCGATGAAAACTTCCACGTCTATGGTGTGGATCTCACCTCCGGGAACGTCCGGGATTACACACCCTTCCAGGGAGTCCGCGCCGCGGTCGTCGGCCTGGACGAAAAATTCCCCAACGAGATACTCGTTCAGTTGAACGCCCGCAAACGGGAAACTTTCGACGCTTATCGCCTCAATCTGGAGACGGGTGCGCTGGTGCTCGACACGGAAAATCCCGGTGACGTGCAGGGCTGGATGGCGGACGACGATTTCAAAATCCGGCTCGGCCAGGTCAGCACCTCTGAGGGCGGCACGGAACTGCGTGTGCGCGACGACGAGAAGGCCGCCTGGCGTTCGTGGATGAAAGTCGGCCCGGAGGAAAATCTCGGCGCACTGGAGTTCACCAAGGACGGGAAGTCAGTTTACGTGGAGAGTTCCATCGGCAGCGATACGGCCCGCGTGCTCGAACGCAACCTCGCCACCGGCGCGGAGAAGTTGATCGCCCACTCGCCCGCAGTGGATTCTGGCGATGTGATGGTTCATCCCCGCACAAAAGTGGTGGAGGCCGTGAGCTTTGAACCGGGCCGCCGGCAATGGAAAGTCATTGATCCTTCCGTGCAGGCGGATTTCGACGGCCTGGCCAAGGTGCATGACGGTGATTTTTCCATCGTGAGCCGCGATCGTGCGGACAAAACCTGGCTCGTCGCCTATACCTCGGACCGCGGTCCGCTGCGCTTTTACTCGTGGGATCGTTCCGCCAAAAAATCCACCTTCCTTTTCACGGCGCAACCCAAGCTGGAAAATCTGCAACTCGCCGAGATGAAGGCCGTGGTCATTCCGGCGCGGGACGGATTGAAATTGAATAGCTATCTCACGTTGCCGGCGGGTGTGCCCGCGAAGAATCTGCCGATGGTGCTTTTCGTGCATGGCGGCCCGTGGGCGCGCGATAACTGGGGGTACAACCCCATGGCGCAATGGTTTGCCAATCGCGGCTATGCCTGTCTCCAGGTGAACTTCCGCGGCTCGACAGGTTACGGAAAGAATTTTCTCAATGCCGGCAATCGGGAATGGGGCTTAAAGATGCATGACGACTTAATTGACGCGGTGGACTGGGCGGTCGCCCAGGGCTACGCCGACCCGAAAAAGGTCGCCATCTATGGGGGCTCGTATGGCGGTTACTCCGCGCTGGCGGGGGTCACGTTCACGCCCGAGAAGTTTGCCTGCTCGGTTGACATCGTCGGCCCTTCCAACATCCGCACGTTGCTGAACACCATCCCGCCGTACTGGAAACCGATGCTCGCACAGTTCTCCGTCCGCGTCGGCGACATCAGCGATCCCAAGGACGCGGAGTTGATCAAGAACGCCTCGCCCCTTTACAAGGCGGATAGGATTGTGCGTCCATTGCTCATCGGTCAGGGCGCGAACGACCCGCGCGTGAAGCAAGCGGAGGCCGAGCAGATCGTGGACGCCATCGCCAAGAATGGCGGCAATGTCATCTATGTGCTCTACCCCGATGAAGGCCACGGATTCGCCCGCCCCCCCAACCGCATTGATTTTAATGCGCGCGCCGAGGCGTTCCTCGCCGCGAATCTCGGCGGCCGGACCGAACCCGTCGCGGGCGGCAAGATTCCCGGTTCAACGGCTGTCGTGAAGACGGTCGAAAAAGGGAAAACAGTCCAAGCCGTTGACTGAGCGGATGCGGCCGGTTCCTGGTCTGGTGGCGCGGGACGCGGCCTTGCCTTGGCGACTCGCCTAGCGCAGCGGCTCGTCCGCCTTTAGCCACCAAGCCTGCAGATGGTGGCTGAAACCAATACGCGGATAATAATCCACCGCCTTGGGTGCAGACAGCAAGATGACGCTGGCCTGCCCACCGAGTTCCTGCGTGCGACGAATCAACTCCCGCCCGATGCCGCGTCGCTGATGCGACAAACGCACCGCGAGATCCGAGAGATACGTGGCGAAGCTAAAATCGCTCACGCTCCGGGCGATACCGACCAGCAACTCGCCGTCCCACCCGGTGACGACGAGATTGGCGTGGCGGAGCATGAGCGCCATCCGTTCGCGGTCGTCCACGGGCCGCCGTTCGCCCAGCGTCGAAGCGCGATACAATTCAACGACGGCATCCAAGTCGAGATCGTTACCCGAACGGTAGGAAATCATGGCGCCAAGATGAAGGATACAAACTTCCGGGCAAGCTTTTCGCACCGGCTTTTCGCACCGGCATGCGCCGGTTGGTTGGGGGCGGAAAGTCGCCGGAGCTATCGGCGCAGCCGTGCCATGAAGCCGGGATCCGTGCCCGCAAGGTCGGCCCGCCGTTGCGCAGCCAGCAACTCGCCGTAAACTTGCGTGTCGCGCACGAACATCCCCAATCGGCTCTTGAACGCTTCGTTGACGATCTGGCCATTCGCCACATGCTGTTTGTCGGCAAACGCCACGCCGTACGGCAGCGACCACGCATAGCATTGTCGCGCCACGGTGCGCAGCTGGTCGGTCACCGTCAGTCCCTTTTCATGCGAGGCGACGACCGTGGCGAATAATTTGCCGGAGAACTCCTGCCAGAAATGGTCGAAGAAATTCTTCATCGCACCGCTCATGCTGCCGTGATAATCCGGCGTGCCGAGAACGAAAACGTCCGCCCGATCGACACGTGCTTTCAAGTCGGCAAACCCCGGTTGACGGGGGGTGGTCTCCGGATTGAACATTGCCAGCGGCTCCTTGCTCAGGTCCAGCAAGTCCACCTCGCATCCCGCATTGCCTAGTCCCTCGGCGACAGCCGAAACCACCACGCGCGTGATCGAATCCGCGTTCGTGCTGGCGACGACAGCCAGGATCCTCAGTTTTGGTTCAGACATAAATGGTTTGGGAATATGTTTTTTGCGGGTGCGCTTCCGCTACCTCCAGCCATCTTTGCCGCTCCCTCAGGCGTTGCCAAGCTTCAAACCATAATGCCAGCGTGAGAGTCGGCTCGGCGTGGGTCTGCGCCGCGGCGAGACGGTTGTCGAATCAACCCCGGGCGCTGAGCTGTTTTTCGCGGGCCAGGGTCCCGTATTGGGGAAAATGCTTCGGCTTGGCGAGTGTTTAGGGTGCGACTTTCCGCCATTCGGCGTCCACCCCGCGCCGCTGAATCCATTCATCCAAGTCTGCCTGGTTGATCTGTTGGCCCGAGATGTTGAGCATGCCGCGAATGTCGCGCAGATGTTTGTCCGAACCGCCTTCACGAAAGTATTCCAACTTACGGACGATGACGTATTCCGGCGGTGCGAGGGAAACATCCATGTTGCGCGCGGAGTATTGCTTCAGATTTCGGAAGGCCCAGGCGTGCAGTTCGTCGCGATTGGCCGTGAAGAAATCCGCTTTCAGCGACGAATCGGCATGGATGATATTGAAACAGCCGTGTTGTTGTCGGGACATCTCCGCCGCGATCACTTCAGCCGGCGGGACATAGAATTCGGGCGACGGATAAAGTTTCGGTAATTTTGCGATGTCCGTGCCACGCAGAAACACGACCAGATCAATATCGTGCGTGACTCTTGGTTCGCCATAAAGCATCGCCGCCACGCTGCCGCTGATGAAATACCGGATGCCTTCCGATTGCAATGGACCGACAAATAGCTCGATCAGGTCAGGTTCGAGCATGGGAAAAAATTCTTAGCACTTCGCTGGCTAGTTGCTGTTCAGTCCAATCCGGATGCTGACTTTGCAGGAACGCCGCCTTGTGCCTGCGCATCGTCCAATAAAGCCGATGCGCGGCATCCCACCGCTGCCCCGGCGTCATGCGCCGCAGAATCGCGATCTGTTCCGGACTGGATTCTTCCTGCGCCAATCGCCGAAACTTGGACGCATCGCTAATGGGAGTATCACGCAAAACCTCCGCTGTCCCGGATTGAACTGCTGGATAGTTGGGGTTGCGATCTTCGGCTTCCACAAAACAACCCTACCGGCATGGCAGGAGAGCGTCAATCAGTGCTTGGTGGTGATTGTCGCGCCGCGACAAGCAGTGCCGCGTGCAGCGGCTCAATCGTTTAGCCATTCGGCCGTATTCAACAGGGTTACGATCCTGCACGGGCCGGGTTCGTCGCAGCGCGACGAATGCTACCAGATCATCCCAACAAACTTTTCACCTTCGCCAGTGCTTCATCCAACTTGGTCGCATCCTTGCCGCCGCCGCGGGCGTTGTCAGGTTTGCCGCCACCTTTGCCACCGACAATCGGCGCGATTTGCTGAATGATTTTTCCAGCTTGCACCTTCGCGGTGAAATCGGGGGAGACGGTGGCGATGAGGGTCACCGCGCCGTTACCGCCGCCGCCCAGCACCACTACGCCCGCGAATCGGCCTTTCAGTGCGTCCGCGGTCGCTTGGAGAAATTCGCCCGTGGCGTCGCCGAGGTTGTGGATGATGAGCGGGATGCCATTCACGGTTTGCACCGAGTTGAGCAATTCGCTCGCGGCATTCGAAGCGTTTCGCAACATGGCGATCTGGATTTCCTTCTCCAACGCCTTCTGCTGCGCCAGCAAGGCTTCGATCTTCTTCTCCAGTTCATGGATGGGCGAATTGACCTTGCCGGCGACGGTTCGGATCAACTCGCGGTCGAGTTTCATCGCGTCGTAGGCCGTCAAGCCGGCGACCGCTTCGATGCGGCGCACGCCGGCGGCAATGGCGCTT
>JANOHH010000490.1:0-4638 GCA_031406395.1 Verrucomicrobiota bacterium
TGATCTGCAAATCATCGCCGGTGCTGACCAGAAGGAATTTATAAGGTTCCAATCCGTGATTGCTCATCTTTACGGGAACGCCCCCGATAACCCTGAGTTTGCCGTCCTTTTTCTCGATGGTGACAGGCATCGTGTTGGTGACCGTCACGCCGGTGATCGTGAGGGCCCCCACCGCGTTAAACTTTAACGCACCCGTTGCGCCGGGCGGAGAAGCTGGCTTCAATTCGATCAAGCGGTATTCAATTTTAGGGAACTTCGTGATCTTCATGTGGCCCTGCATCTTGGAGTCCATCGTCGAGCTTGAGCTCTTGAACGAACGGACGGGGATGGAGACCTGAGTAACTGGTTTAGCGGCCGCGGCATTGGTGAGAGCGGATTCGGGGAAGCCGGGGTCCACTTCCATGAAGCCGGTGACAATGACGCTCTCCATGGTCCAATCGTGCATGGTGGACGTGCCCGCCATCTTGCATTTGCTTCCAGTGAGCGGCCCCTCATAACGAATCGGTTCGGCCACAGCCTGAAATACCACCGCCAAGGCCAAGGCGGCGGCGCACGTGAGGGCACGGGCTGATTTTTGATTTTGGATTCGGTTCATTTTCATATTCAAAATTCGGTGTTCGACTAGTTTTAAGACGGACGGCCTAACAAGCCAATTCAAAAATCGCTGACCTAATCCGAACCAACCAGCACGGGACCCCTCGGTGATCTGGTCTTTGGCCGTGCGAGATCTAGTGCGCGGCGGTTTGCGGTTTCGCATTGCCCTTCTCCAAGCCAAGCGCCCACTTGATTCCGCCGAGGATGTGCTTTTGATAAGCTTCCGCGACGGCGGGTGAATTCTTGCGTTCGCCTTTGCCGTCCTTCCACTGCGCATCCCAGATGTCTTCGCGATGACCGAGCGAGGTGTAGAATACCCGGCCTTGCCCGAAGTCCTTGCACCAGGCGATCGGGTAATCGCCGGGGGTCTTGTCGTTCGGATGTTTGTCGAGCGTGAGCAGCCCGTGAACTTTGGTCCGGTCAAAATTCTTAAGCAGATAAATTTCATCAAACACCGTCCAATTGGCGGGGAGGTGGCGGCACGCGGGGCATTGCGCGTCTTGGTTGATGGCCACAACCTCAACCTGCGCCCCATGAGTCTTGAATTCGCCGCCGATCATCTCGATGTAGGGCGGAAACCCGGGAAACGTGTCGGTGGCCGAATGCATGCCGACGAAACCCTTGCCAGATTTGATCCAGTCAATAAACCCCTGCGGATCGGGTAGGGGCAGATTCCCTGTGGTGTTCGCAAAGATCACGGCGTCCAGATTCTTCAGCGCAGCGACGCTCATCTTCTCGGCCAGGAGTTCGGTCATGGCGGCCTTTACCTTGGCGGCGTCCGGTTTGCCGTCCGCACCTTTGAACTGCGGATCATTGGGTTCAATGCGCGCATAGTCCACGGTGAATACGCCGCTCTGTTTTGCCAGTTCCCCAATGATTTTTTCGGCCGTGGGAATCGAGCTGTGCCGAAAACCCATGGTGGTGGAGACAACCAGCACCCGCTTGGGCGAAGTGTTTTGGGCGGGGGAGGAGTTCACGCCGACGGCCAACAGCAGGGCGCCGACCAGCAATGACAAAGTTAAGACAGTGAAGTTACAGCGATGGTTCATAAGTTTCATTCAGTTATTCACCCGCACGAATCAAGCGAGCATGGTACAAATACAGACTTTCTTTACCCGAAGGAATTCATTTTTTTGATTATTTCCTTCATTCCGCCATCGCTCATGCAAAGCGCCTAAGCGTTACACGGCTCTTCCCTTCGCCTGCCCCAGGCTTTTGCGTGGTTCACGCCGCGATTCTAAAGTAAGCCCAAGGCGGTCAACCGTTCGGCTACAATCCGGCGCTCGGGTTCGTTGAATGCGCGCAGCGGCTCGGCCAGTTCGCCCGAACAGATACCCATGAGATTCAACGCGCACTTCACGCCTTTGATGACCGTCGAAGCGTGGCGACCCACCTTGTAAACTTCACCCAATTGCACGAGCCGGGCCTGCAAGCGTTCCACCGTGGCTTTGTCCCCACGCAGCGTTGCATCATAGAGTCCGACCAACAGGCCGGGATCAATTTGCGCCCCACCGTTCACGCCGCCGTGGCCGCCGAGCCGTAATGTCTCGACCAGCAGGAGTTCCGGGCCAACAAACACTCGCCAATCGGGTCGCGTTTTGGCGACTTCCACCAGTTTCTGGTAATAGCTCAAATCGCCGGAACTGTCCTTGAGGCCGGCGATGCCGATCAGTTGGGTCAGTTGCCGGATCGTTTCCGGCTCGAACACCACCTTGGTCATCTGTGGCATGTTGTAGAAATAGACGGGCAACGGCAGATCGGGCACCAGTTTTTGCGCCCATTCAATCAGTTCCGGTTGGCCTTCGGGGAAATAGTACGGGGCCGCCGTCACCACCGCCTGCGCACCGGCCGCCGCTGCGTGCCGGGCCAGATTGATGGCTTCGACCACCGACGTGTCCGTGATGCCCACGATGATCGGAACGCGCCCCCGCACCAACTGGCAGGTCCGGTCAATGACTTCGCGTCGCAACCGATAGCTGAGACTCGGCGCTTCCCCGGTCGTGCCCAGAATGAAAACGCCGTGAACACCGCCAGCAATCACACGCTCGAGCACACGTTCAAGGCCGGTGACATCGAGTTGGTCACGGCCGAGCAACGGCGTGATCATGGGGGGCACAATTCCGCAGAGCGGTTCGGGAAGGATTTTTGGCTTCATCGTATTTTTATTTTCGTAAATCAACTCCCGCCCCCACGGCTTTCGCGGATGGCATCAGCCGAGACACCAGCAAACCCACCAACAGAATCGTCAGGGTGCCGATGACGGTGATCATGAAGCTGTGGAACGGGCTGGCCCAATGCCCCAGAGCGGCCGGCCATTTCGCCGAAATCGTCATCCAGAAAATTACCAGAAAACCAATGATCGTGCCGGTGGCGGCTGCCGCGTTGGGCGCCCGCGAAATCATTCCGAGCAGGAACAAGCCCAACATGCCGCCGCTGGTAATGCTCGATACGGCCCACCAGGTATCCAGAGCGCTTTCCACACCCATCATCGCAAACCCCATGAATGTGCCGGCCAGACCGAAGGCCACCGTTGCCAGGCGCAACACGGTCATGGATTCGCGGTCGTCGGCCTGAGGGCGGAAATAACGCCGGTAGAGATCGCACAGAAACAACGTGGCCGAGCAATTGATCGAACTCGCAATGGTGGATTGCGCCGCAGCGAAGATGGAAGCGATCACCAGCCCGGCCAACCCGACCGGCAGCCCGGTGGTGATGAAGTGCGGGAATACCGCGTCGCCCTTGACGCCGGCCGGCAGCAATTCGGGGCGGGCGGCATAATAGGCGAAAAGGAGCGTGCCGATTAGAAAAAAAACGCCGGAGATGGGCACGTAAAGCAGGGCACCCACCCAGACACTTTTGGCGGCTTCGCGGTCGCTGGCCGCCGTCGAGTAGCGTTGCACGTAGCTCTGATCGATGCCGAAGTTTTGGAGGTTGATGAAAATGCTGTTGAGCAGGACGACCCAGACGGTGGCTTGGGCAAAGTTCAAATCGAAGCTCCCGAGGCTGAATTTATTCTGAGTCGCCGCGATTTCAAAAAGCTGCCCCGGCCCGTCCGGCAGGCCGATCCACAACACCGTCACGCATGCCAGCGCGCCCACGATGAACACGATGCTTTGCACCACGTCCGTCCAGATCACCGCCTCCATCCCGCCGATCAGCGTATAGACGATGACAATCAACCCCGTTAGCACGATCAGGGTGGGAATGCTCCATCCGATCATGGGCTTCAATGCCAGCGCCAGTAGATACATGATCGTGCCCATGCGGCCTAGTTGCGTGAGCAGGTAGCACATGACCGCGTAAGTGCGCGCCCACGCCCCGAAGCGATGTTCGAGATGTTGGTAGGCCGAGATTTCGCCACTCCGCCGGTAGAAGGGAACATACCATTTCACGGCTGCCCACGCGGCGAAAGGGATGGCGAGGCTGAAGACCATCGCGTTCCAGTTCGTGGCGTAGGCTTTGCCTGGCAATGCCAAGAAGCTGATGCTGCTGACGTATGTGCCGAAGATGGACAAGCCCACGGCCCAGCCGGGAATCACGCCGCCGGCTTTCATGAACGCGTCGGGCGTCTTGTTCTTGCGACCAAACCAAACACCCATCGCCACCATGGCGGCGAGATAGACCACCAGTACTGAGAGGTCGAGGATGGGCAGTTGCGTTTTCACCGACTTAGCTTCACAAAATTTGATTTGCGAGGGAAGTCCGCAGAGCGCAAAGCCATCTTTTCGTGGAGTTCATTCCCTCAGGCCTTCGGCTTTCAGCGAAGCCACCCAGATTTGGCTGAACCGGCGACCATCCGCCTCCACCCGTCGCATGAAGGCGATTTGCTTTCCGTCGGGTGAAAAGACGCACGCTTCCGCAAGCGGGGCGGTGACCGCCCGCGTGGCGGATGACCGGCGGGTCCGGGAACTGGTCGTGGAAAAAATCGGCGCATCGTCCCGGTTACGCGGAGGTGGGGGATGAACACCGGGTTGATTGTCATCATCGTGGGGGTTTCGATCGTCGTGTCCTTCCTCTTGTCCGGACTCGAGGCAGGCGTGCAGT
>JANOHH010000491.1:0-5638 GCA_031406395.1 Verrucomicrobiota bacterium
TTTGAGCGGCTGACCTTCGGCGTGCTCTGGCAGGGGCGGCGAACGGTGGTGTTGGATGGCATGATCCAATTGGTCGAGCGAACGGCGAAAGAAGTGGCGGGTAGGCTCGAAAATTGATGGGTTCGTGGTGACTGCACCTCCGCATTTTAACGCGGCCTTTTCAAATCATCAAATGGGCCGTGCGGGCGTTGTCGGCGGGTAAGCCGACTACGGCTTATTTAGTGGTCGTCACCTGCTTGAGCCGGAGCCAGTCGGAATTTTTCGCGCTGACTCCCTGCCTGACTGGGAATTGACTATTCGGGTCGCGCAGTTTGAAAACTTGCGCGTGACCGTCGGCGAAATTCAGGTTGTAACCTTGCTGATGGCGCGTCGCCGGAAAACTCGCGAACGGCTGACTGTCGTTCATGGTCACGAGAAACCAGCCGTCATCAATGCTCGCCTCGTGTTCATCCGTCAGGCTCCACAAGTTGGCGGGACCGGCGGCCGCCGTCTCGCTGTCTTTGACGAAAGTCCGGAAGCCTTTTTGGCCGGAATAGGATTCCATGTAACGACTGCCCATCCAGCCGTTCATCGCATAGCTTCGGACCCGCGGCATGCCCTGCGTTCGCGACGGGTCCGACGGACAATGATACGTCGCCAATTGACTCGCGTAGGGAAAGAGTTTGCCTTGTCGGATATAGGTTTGGTTGGTGGAAGCGGGCGGGCTTTTCATGCTGCCAGCGACCCAGCTGGAGCTGTCGAAACCTTCCGGCGTGTTCCCGACCAGCTTGCCTTCGTTGTCGTTGGCATACATCTGACTGCCAAGCGCGAGTTGCTTTAGGTTATTCAGGCAGGCGATCTGTTTGCCGCGCGCTTGGGCAGTGGTCAGCGCCGGCAGGAGCAGTGCGGCCAGGACGCCCATGATGGCGATGACGGCCAGCAGTTCGATCAACGAAAACGCGTCCGTATTCCGTCGATGATTCGACCGATTTTGAACCCGTGGTGGCCGTAAATTCAAATTGTCTAGTTTGTTTCTCAAGTCTACTTCGCTTGTTCTTACCCCTTCGGGTGTTGGTTGGTCAGCGTGCGTTCGGACGCACACCTGATCCGCCGCGGTTTGTGTCCGCAAGCATGCTCGTCGTCCCTCCAGTGTTCAACGATGCGATAGAATCGCTGCGGCCAAGGCGAAGCTCCAAGATCGCGCAACGGCAGCGAGCCCTTGCCAAGCACTGTCACGCCAGATTCTGATTCTACGCCGACCGTCGCGATGGCGCTGATGTTGTTGACGCCGACGGGAAGCCGGGGCGGGCCATAAGCGTTGTCTCCCATCGCCCCCACCAACGCCGCCCGACTGAAGGTCGGAACGCCCAAGCCGACGAGGAGAATTGCGAAACGAAGTCCATTACCAATGAAACCGAACCGTCCATCCCACTGGCGTGATGTGTTGTTTTCTCTCCTCTCCAGAACGAAGGAGGGTCGGGTGAGGGGTTGTGCACCATGAGCTTTACGGCCCGCGATTTCCTCCTCACCCCGGCCCGCTCGCGCTCCGCGGTGGAGAATGCGAACCTCCTGGCTGCTGGCACCATCAGTTTTCCATTCAACCGACAGCATTGTGAAACCCCTGCTCAATAATCGTTTCATAAGCTCTTTAGTTTGCGTATTCCGATAGGCTGCGTCCTCAAGTTTCATGTTCTGATTACCCCAGTTGACCCGCGCCGAGAACTGTGCGTCTCACCGCACACCCTGTGCTTTTGATTGCACATCACCGTGCTTGCCGGATAATTGTGCCGCTGCCAGATGAAAGTTCGCGCAATGTTTCTCAGCTTCGTTGCGGCGCTGCTCGCCCTGGCCTCGGGCGTTGCCGCGCCGCCGCTGAGTCATTGGCGCGTCTTCACCAAGGCCGATGGCTTGACGGAAAAATCCTGCAGCTCCGTGACCATTGGCGCGAGCGGCAATATCCTCGTGCGGCATGCCAAATCTCCCGCAATCTCCGTCTTCGACGGCTATGAATTCACAAGCATCCCGGGGCCGGGAACGAATCGCGGTCGCATCTACGAGAGTCCTGGCGGTCAGCTCTGGACGATCACGCGCGAAGGCTTGTTGGAATACCGCGAGGGCGAATGGCTGCCGTATCCTGTGGCCGAAATCGCCGCCTACTTTCGCGCGGGGAATACCAACGAAATTGCGCTGCTGCCCGTGCGCCAGGGGCGCGTGCTGATCCTGTTGCCAGATCGGCTGCTCCAACTCGATGCCGAAGACCCGGACCACGCGCAGGTGGTACTGCTGCGGCAAATGGATCAAACCGCGCTGGGCGCGTTCACGGCGATGACGCCGGCGCAGGATGGCGGCCTGTGGATTTCGGGCGTGCGAGGCGTCGCAAAAATTACCGGGTCGTTGCGCAGTTTAAAACCGGATGATGTCTGGGTGGTAGCCGACGGTGTGCCGCCGGAATTGACGGCCAGACAACCCGGTGCATTTTCACCGGACGAGCTTTCCGTGCGCCGGATTTATGACGTGGCGGTCGAGCCGAATGGCACGCTCTGGCTGGCCACGTCGGATGGGTTATTCCGCCGCACGCCGACCATTTGGGAAACCGTGACCGCGGCGGGCGGCGCGCCGGCCGTTGAGCCCGTCGGCGAACCGCCGGCCGTCACCGCGGCGCTCCCGGACGAGATCGCGGCGCGCGGCGAATGGAAGGCGCGTTTCACCGCGCAAAATGGCGACCTGTGGCTGGGCGGCGCGCACGAGGTCGCGTGGCGGCATCAGGGTGACTGGCGGATTTTTTCTTCGACCAATCAAATCGGGCCGGAAGACGTGGTGGGTTTCGCCGAAGTGCCCGTCGGACGCGTCTGGTGCGCGACCCCTACCAATTTCTGGGCGTTCGACGGAAAAAACTGGCTCGCCTTGCGCAGCGGGTTTGAGCGCATCAACGGCCTGTGCGGCGCGCGGGACGGAACGCTGTGGGTCGCGACGGACAACGGCCTGCATCGTTTCCTCCAGGTCGCGTGGATCGCCAACGGTCCGGAGGATGGCTTGCCCTCCGCCGTCGTGCGCAGCGTGTCGGAGGACAAACTTGGACGAATCACGGCGATCACGGCGGGTGGCGTTAGTGAGTTTCACCCGGAAGCGGACCCAGACCCGCCGAAGACTTTTATTCTATCAACCACCGGCCCGGAGCAAACTTTCCAAGAAGGGTCGCCGGTGACTTTGGCCTTCAGCGGCCGCGACAAGTGGAAGGTCACCGACGCCAAACGGCTGCTGTATTCGCATCGGCTCGACGAGCAAGAATGGTCGCCGTTCCAGGAACTTCAGGAAATTTACTTCACCGAACTTCCGCTGGGTAAACACGTTTTCCAGGCCCGCGCCATGGATCGCAACGGCAACATTGATCCCAAGCCAGCGCGATTGGAGTTCATGGTCGCTTTGCCCTGGTACCGGGAAACGCGGCTCGTCTTCATCCTGGCGGTCGCGCTGATTGTGGCGTTGTTCTTCGCCGGCGTGGCGTTTAATCGCCATCGCTTGTTGTTGCAGAGTTACGCCGTCGTCGAGGAGCAAGTCGGCGCGCGGACGCGCGAACTCGAACTCGCGAATCGCGAGTTGCTCCACAGCCAGAAGATGAATGCGCTCGGCACCCTCGCCGCCGGCATTGCGCATGATTTTAACAACATCCTCTCCATCGTGAAAGGCTCCGCGCAGATCATCGAGGACAACGTGGATAACCCGGAGAAGATCCGCACGCGGGCCGACCGCATCAAGACGGTCGTGGAGCAGGGTGCGGGGATCGTGCAGGCCATGCTGGGATTCAGCCGCAGTTCCGACGAGCAACCCGCGCCGTGCGATCTCAATGCCGTGGTGGAGGACACCCTGAAGCTGCTCGGCGACCGCTTCCAGCGCGAAGTGGAAGTCCGCTTCGAGCGTGCGGACGCAATCCCCGAAGTTCCCGCCGCCAAGGATTTGATCCAGCAAATCCTGCTGAATTTCATCTTCAACGCCGCCGAATCAATGACCCAGCGCAAGCGAGTGATCCTCGCGACGCGGCCGATGGGTCAATTGCCAGCGGACGTTGTGTTGCTGCCGATCCGGGCCGTGACGTGCGTCGCCATCTCGGTGAGCGATTGCGGCAGCGGCATTCCACCCGAAATTCTGCCCCGCATCTTTGAACCGTTTTTTACGACGAAAGCCCTGTCCACGCGACGCGGCACGGGCCTGGGGCTCTCGATGGTCTATGAACTCGCGAAGAAAATGCAAGCGGGACTGGCCGTGGAATCCGTCCTGGGGCAGGGCAGCACGTTTACGCTTATTTTGCCGGTGCGCGATTTATCGGTGTCGAAAGTGGGCACGGATGAATTGCGGCCCCCGCCCCCAATGTTATGAGCAGTGCCATTATTCTGATTGTTGAAGACGATGATTTCCAATACGAGATCTATGAGGAGGCGCTCGCGAAATATCAATTGGTTCGAGCCCGCAATGGCAGCGAGGCACTGGCGCAAATCCCAAAGCACCCGCCGAACGTCCTTATCCTCGACCACATCCTGGCCGCCGGCGAACTCGGTCTTGAATTCCTTCCGGAGTTCAAGGACTTGCTGCCGTTCGTTCCGATCATCGTGGTTTCCGGGGCGCTCGAAGTGCAGCAGCAGCTGAAGGCGCTGCAGGGGCCGCGCCGCGCGCATTACTGCCTGCCGAAGCCGGTGGATGTTCACGAACTCCGCCGCACCGTGGACACCGCTTTGAAAGAATGTGGCGAGACGGAAGCTGTGCGCCAGTTTGAGGCCCTCGAACGCGCCCACCGAGTGGACGCGCAGGAGTTGTTCAGCCGTTCAACCGACCGTCTCAGCCGCCAGAACCGGATTCTGGAACTCGTCGGCAAATCCCGCGAACGCCCGAACATTTCCGCGCTGGCCCGGCAGTTCAACGTCGCCCGACGCACCGTCATCCGCGATTTGCAGGAAATGATCCGTCGCGGCCAGCTCAAGCCCGAGGTTTATCCGGAGTGGGAAAATCTGCCGGCGGATGAATAGCTCGCCGGGTACCGGACACCACGCGGACACGGATGCGCGATGGACAATTCACCCGCAGCGATTACCCTCCGGCCCGATTTATGGCGAACTTGAAATCCACAAACCTTGAAACGCCCGCCGCGCTGGGCTACGCAATGCCCGCCGAGTGGGAACGGCACGAAGCTACCTGGCTCGGCTGGCCGCATAACGAATCCGACTGGCCTGGCAAGCTGGACACCATCCGCTGGGTCTATGGCGAGATGGTGCGGAAGATATCCGCCGACGAACAGGTGCGCATTCTTGTTCGTAGCCGGGCGGAAGCCAAGTTGGCCGGTAGTTATCTCAAGCGGGCGAATTGTGACTTGAAGCGGGTCGAGTTCGTGGTGCATCCGACGAATCGCGGTTGGACGCGTGACACTGGGCCGATCTTTGTGCGGAAAAGTCTAAAGCCTAAAGCCCAAAGTCCAAAGTCGGAAACCAGTATCGTCCATTTTCATTTCAATGCGTGGGCCAAGTACCAGAACTGGCAACTCGACACACGCGTTCCCGAAACTGCGGCGAAGTTGCTCAAGCAGCGCTTGTTCAACGCGCAGGTCAACGGCAAGAATTTTGTCATCGAAGGCGGCGGCATCGAGGTGAACGGGCGGGGCACCTTGCTCACC
>JANOHH010000497.1:0-9790 GCA_031406395.1 Verrucomicrobiota bacterium
TGCGCCGACTCCTCGACCTCGCAATGCAGTTTGATCCTTATCAACGCCAAGGTTTGTATCGCTTTCTGCGCTTCGTGCGGTTGCAGGAGCATGAGGAGTTGGACTTGCAACCCGCGTCGCCGCCCGCCGAAAACGCCGTCCGGCTCCTCAGCATTCACAAAAGCAAGGGGCTGGAATTCCCGGTCGTCGTGCTGGCGGGAATGGGGACGCGGTTCAACGAGCAGGACCTGAGCGAAGCCGTGTTGCTGGACGAAGCGATGGGGTTGTGCCCCAAGATCACGCCCCCGGAAGCGGAGCAGAGTTATCCTGGCCTGACCCACTGGCTGGCGAGGCGACGGGAGCGACGGGAATTGCGCGGAGAGGAACTGCGGTTGGCCTACGTGGCGTTCACGCGCGCCCGCGACCACCTTATCCTCGTGGGCACGACGAGGCAGAAGGCGGGAGCGGCGCGGTGGGAACGCGCACCATCCGCAAGCATCAGCACCAGCGAAGTGGCGGACGCGCGAAGCCAACTGGATTGGTTGCTGATGTGGCTGTCGCGCGCCACGCCAGAAGCGAGTTGGACCGACGAGCGAAGCGGGGCAAGTGACTTCTTGCGGTGGCAGATTTACGATGCGCGGGATCCGGTATTTGACGGTAACCACGAGAGTGGTTCAACCCAGATCGGCGACACATCCGATGCCGAGCAAGCTCCAGCGGGTGCTCGGGAACAATTGAATTCCCGGCTTGACTGGCAATACCCATTTCCAGCGGCGTCCACGGAACCAGCGAAAACTTCGGTCACGGCACTGCGCCGACGATCTGCGGAAGTTGATGTGATGGACGCTGAAAACTGGAATCCGGCATTTCCAGTCTTGGATCTTCAGACTCCAGACCAACGTCAAAGGCTTAGGCGAGGTAAGCTTGACGCCACGGAGATCGGCACAGCTCATCATTTGTTTCTGGAACACGTCGCGCTCGAGCAGACGGGAAGTGACACTGCCCTGCGGACGGACGCTGCTCGGTTGCAGGCCGCGGGGTTGATTTCGGCAGGGCAAGTTGCCGCGCTAGATTTCGCGGCGCTGGCGAATTTCTGGCGATCAGAGATTGGGCGAAAGATTCGTACCCAGGCGCGGAGTGTGAAACGCGAACTGGCATTCACGGCCCGGTTTGGAGTGGTGGAGTTGCAAGCGGTGATTCGCGCCGGGACAGAGATCGACGCTTCGTTTGCCGCGGATGAGTTTGTTGTGGTGCAAGGCGTGGCCGACCTGGTGGTTCTGTTGCCGGATGAGATTTGGCTGCTAGATTTCAAGACAGACATGGTCACGCCCGCGGAACTGGCCGCGAAAGTTTGGCACTACGAGCCGCAGTTGAAATTGTACGCACTCGCGCTGGCGCGAATTTATGGCCGGTCGGTGACGGAGTGCCGCTTGCATTTCCTGAAGCCAGCCAGAACTGTCCGCGTTGCCACGCCGGCCTGAATTACGCCGGCGTAGAACCCAAAGATAGCTGGCTTTGGTCGTCCGCGGCGGTGCGCCGCGGTGAAGCGTCGACCCGCGCGTCAAATGCTTCGCCTTCGACCCAAACTACCGCGGGTCGGAGGAGCTTTCCCTGAAAAGAAAAACCCAGAGCGATCATCTCGGCCACGATTCCCGCCGATGCGGGCGGATTGCCCTCCACCAACTGATGACGCTGGGGATCGAACGCATCACCCGGCACCGCGATTACCGGCACGAGACCGACCCGACGAGCCGCATCGCGGCAGGAATTCTGAAATTGACCAAGCTGGGCAATGAGTTTTTCCTGGCCGGAATGAGCGGCGGCGCGGTTGAGGGCGAAGACGTGGTCGAGCATGAAAACAACAATCCCGAGCCAGTCATTTTCGGCACGCCGCAGCTTCTCCACTTCGAGCCGGAGCGTGGCTTTCTCGCCGTCGTTGGCCTTTTGCATGAACGCGGTGAAATCGCGGACTTCCACCGTCATACGATCAGTAATCTCCCGCGCGATACTGGCCGTTTTGTCCGCCTGGACCTGGGCAGTTTGCAAATTTTCGTTGGCGCTGGTGATCTGCGCGACGAAGCCTTCGAGGTCCTGGATCTTTTCCGTAGCGGAGCACAGCGTGCTGGTTTCGATGAGTTTGATGAGGGCGCCGTATTTGATCACCGCGCGATATTCGAGCAGATAGGGCAGAATGCCGAGCAACGCACCGAGCGCAACGCAGATGGCGATCGTAATGATTTGATCCAGTGGGAGCGGAATTTGCCCCTGCCAATTCACGAAATAAGCCAGGCCCAGCATGAGCGCATCGGCGAGAAAGAACGGCCACTTGGGGACTTTGAGCGCCTTGAGTTCTTGTGCATCTTGCATAACGTGACAATAAGCAAGCGCCGCAGGCGTTTCAAGCAATGCAATAGCGCCAACGCTCTTGCCGCCGGGAAAACCCTTGCACGGTGGGAGCGGCTCAATTACTGTTTTTCTCGCGTTCCGCGACTGCGCGTGACTTTCCGGCCTCGGTATTGATCCCGACAGGAGTAAACATCAGCGGCCAGATATTTGTGGGTTGGTAGCTCAGTTGGTAGAGCAGTGCCCTTTTAAGGCATTGGTCCGGGGTTCGAGTCCCCGCCAACCCACCACTTCCTTTCGTTAGACAAACCTTATAAACAAAAGACTGGAACAGAGTGGATTTGGTCAACCGGGCTCTTTGTTCTCGGCGGTCATTGACCATTCACCTTTTCCCGTCCTTCCCGGCCCCATCACATCAGGCCCGGCGTCCACGATTCTGCCCGCGTGATAACCTTCAGCCGTCTCGTTTGCCAGCATTGCGCTCGGTGGCGGTGTGGTGAACGTTTGCTGCTTGCGTCCATTTGATTCGTTTTGAACCCCATGGCGGGCGAAGGTGGTAGAACCGGCCGGAATGATTCGTCCACTGCTGATTGCGGAAATAGGCCAAGCGGCTGATGAAGGTGTTCGGACCCACCGGCGACCAAATGGGGCGCGTCAGGTCCTTGCAAGCTTCCACCACAACGGCCCAACCGCCGGCCCAGGCAATGTTGAATCCAAACTGACCCATCCGCACCCCGAGGCTGGCATCACTGGTCTGCACCCGTGGCTTCGCTAGAGCAGTCGGAGGCGTGTCGAACGCTGGACTCTAAACCGAAGTGTCCGGCAAACTCACCCGAGAATCATCGGCTTTGGCTTTATTCTGTGCAAAACTTTGTGCAATCTTCTTGCGGTTGCTCGCTTTGCTCAGAAAAACATGGTGGGCGCTGCAGGATTCGAACCTGCGACCTACTCGGTGTAAACGAGTCGCTCTAACCAACTGAGCTAAGCGCCCAACCTGGAACCAGAGACTAGCAGAGGCCGCAAATTCAACAACCGCGAACATTCCAGTGACCGATTCACTTCCCGTCGCCCGCCAGCTCCACGACCACGCCTTCCGTAGCCGCAGCCACCACCAAGGTTGATTTCTGCGCAGCCACCAGTTCGCGAGCGTGGGCGAGCATGCTGTCAATTTTGTTGTCGTCGTGGTCGGGATCATGGTGGAAGAGAAAAAGCTTTTTCACCCCCGCTTTCATGGCAACGGCCGCGACATCGTCCACGCAACCGTGGCCCCAGCCGATATGCTCGTCGTGCTCAGCCCGGTCGTATTGCGCGTCGAGAATGAGCACGTCGGCGCCCCGGATGAATTCCAGCATTTTTTCCTCCTGCGCCCACGCATACTCCAAGGAAGCATCTTTGCGCGTGGGCCGTACTTTGCCTTCGGGGTCGTAACGGCAATGCGGTTCATTATCGGGAAAAAACGCCACCGAACCGTCGTCGGTGAACAGCCGGTAACCAACGCAAATGCCCGGATGATTTGCAAACCACGCGCGGACGCGGACGGCGCCGACTTTGAACTCCAAGTCCTTGAGCTCCTCAACTTCGATGTTGCCGGGCAATTCGCCGAAGGGCACGGGGAAATACGGGCTTTCCATCTGGCCGGTCAACACGTTGACGAGCCCGCGGCGCGCACCCTCGAATCCGAGAATGCGCATCCGGCAATGCGGCAAATAAATCGGTGAAAAAAACGGCAACCCCTGAATATGATCCCAGTGGGTGTGGGAAAGCAGCAGCGTAAGATTGAGCGGTTGATCCTTAAACTCCGTCATCAGCTCGCGTCCGAACGGACGCAAGCCGGTGCCGGCATCGAGAATGATAATTTCGCCGTGGGCGCGCAACGCAACGCAGGCGGTGTTCCCGCCGTATCGGACCGTGTCCGGACCAGGCGAAGGGATGGAGCCGCGGACGCCCCAAAATTTCAGCCGCGCCGGTTGGTGCGCTGCGGTGCTAACTGCCAAAGCCGGGGGAGTGCCCACCTTGCCTTCGTCGCACAAGCGCGAAATCATGGCCAGCAGGTCGTACGGCTTGATGGGCTTGGTCAGGTATTCGTCCGCGCCGGCCTCCCGCGCCGCGAGCCGGTCGGAGTCGTAATCGCGACCGGAGGTAACTATGATCTTGGTATGCCGGAGGGTAAAGTCACTCCGAATGTTCCGGCACACCAGAAAGCCGTTGCTGCGCGGCATCAGCAGGTCGCAAAGCACAACTTCAGGGCGCTGCAGCCGCACCGCCTCAAGACCGGCTTCGCCATCGTCAGCTTCCAACACCTCCCAGCCTTCCATCTGCAAAATCTCGCCGATGAGCCGACGGTAATCGGCGTCGTCATCAATGATCAGGACTTTTTTCGGTGCAGGCATGGCGGTGGCTTATCGCCGGGCCACACTACGATAGGTTGGAAGAAATGGGAAACGAAAAACAAGGCCTGGAGGCCTCCCGTGCATTTCCCTGTCTCGGGCGACCCTTAATCGTGGAGTCACAACCCGTCCAGTTCGGTGTCCTGCGCGGTCCGTGGCAACCCTGCACCAGGAGTCAGCGCATCGGCTTCACCGTGCCCACCATCGGCCTGAGCGCCTCAACGGCGAGCTCGGCTATAACACCAAGGTCATCTTCTGGCCTCACCCAAACGACCCCTACTCGGTCCTGGGCTGCCTCCCCCAAGATAATCCCAACCCTAAATCCGTTTCTCCAACCGCCCAAAATAACCAGTCGTCTTTTGAAAACGACGCGACCACTTGTTCAAGTCGTCCTGCGTGGAAAGGAGCGGGCCCTGACCCCGGCACGGAAATGGCGATTTGATCAACGACCTGTTGACCCAGCCCGAAAAGCATTTTTGACATTTGAGTTTTTCCGGGTTGAAAGTTGGAGAGGACCCATTCGATCACCGCCGAAAATTCCCAAATCACCCGGCACAGTCCGAAGTCTGCCTCGTTTAGAATCAAGCCAGGTCTTCTCGCGCTGTATTGAACTAGAGAGTTTTGATCACCTTCGCCGCCGTACTCACCGTCCGCTCAATGTCCGCTTCGCTGTGCGCGGTGGAGAGGAAGCCGGCCTCGAATTGCGAGGGGGCGAAATAGACGCCGGCATCCAACATACCGTGGAAGAATTTCTTGAAACGCTCGCGATCGCTCGTCATTGCGTCGGCCAGATTCCAGACCGGTTCGCCGGTAAAGTAGCCGCAGAACATCGAGCCACAACGGTTGAAAGTGACGGGCGCACCGGCGGATTTCGCGGCCTCTTTCATTCCCACTTCCAGTTGTGCGCCGCGTGCTTCGAGAAGTTTGTAAGCATTTGAATGCGGAGTGTGGAGTGCGGAGTGCGGAATTTCAGCCTGATTCGAGCGCGCGACCGCACGTTCAGAATTCCGTGTTCCGCACTCCGCACTTGAGAGTTCTTCCAGCGCCGCAATGCCCGCGGCCATAGCCAGCGGGTTGCCACTTAACGTACCCGCTTGGTACACCGGACCGAGCGGGGCAAGGTAATCCATGATGTCCGCGCGCCCGCCGAACGCCCCCACCGGCAAACCGCCGCCGATGATTTTGCCGAAACACGACAAATCCGGCGTGATGCCGAAGCGCTCCTGCGCCCCGCCGGGTGCGAGGCGGAAACCGGTCATCACTTCGTCGAAGATCAACACCGCACCGTTTTCTTTAGTGACCTGGCTGAGAAATTCCAGATAGCCCGGCTTGGGCAGATACAAACCCGCGTTGCCCGGCACCGGCTCGACAATGATGCAGGCGATTTCATTTTGGTTGGCCGCGAAGGTGGCTTTGACGGCCTCGATGTCGTTGTACGGCAGCACGAGCGTATGCTTGGCGACATCGGCGGGCACCCCGGCGCTGTCCGGATGGCCGAACGTTAGCGCGCCGCTGCCCGCCTTGACGAGCAACGCATCGGCGTGGCCGTGGTAGCAGCCGTCGAACTTGATGATCTTGTCGCGCTTCGTGAAGCCGCGCGCCAAGCGGATGGCGCTCATGCAGGCTTCCGTGCCGGAACTCGTCATGCGCACCTTCTGCACGCTAGGCACGCGTGTGCAGATAAGCTTGGCCATGGTGACCTCGAACAGATTCGGAATTCCGAAACTGGTGCCGTGGTCCGCAGCCGACTTGACGGCGGCAATGATTTTCGGATGCGCATGACCCAGGATCGCCGGCCCCCAGGTGCCGACGTAATCAATGTACTCGTTGCCGTCCACATCCCACACGCGGCAACCGTTGGCGCGATTGACAAAGAACGGGGTGCCGCCCACCGCGCGAAAGGCGCGCACCGGCGAGTTCACCCCGCCGGGGATATATTTCAGCGCTTCAGCGAAGAGCGCGTCCGATTTGGTCCGCGAAATCATGGGTGCAGGATAGCGAGAAGCTTTGATTCGTTGAATCAATAAATCTCCAAAGTGGAAAATTGCCACCGTCCGGCGACCTACCGCGGCAATGGATGGTGAGAGTTTGGCAAAAAACACGGAGTCAATGACGCCGCCGCCTGTCAGCCTGACCATGCCAAACGAGCGGGCGGCAACCCCGCAACGGAAGCGCGGTTGCCGTCCGATTCACAAGTTTATGAAGTGCGAGCAACCTCAAGAGGAAAAGTAACTATGAAAACGAGGAGAGAATTCATTCAAACGGTCGGCATCGCCGGCGCAGCCACCTTGCTTCCGTGGAAATCCATTGTCAGTCAGGCCTACGCCGTGGCCATTCCCGGCGGCACGCTCAATCCGTCTTTGCTACCGAAATACGTCACGCCACTGGTCATTCCACCCGCCATGCCGCGCACCGCGAGACTCCCGGTGCGCATGGATAAGAACATTGATTATTACGAAATCGCCGTACGGCAGTTCCGGCAGCAGATTCTTCCCGCCGGTTGGCCGGCAACGACGGTGTGGGGTTACGGCTCGGTGAATCATCCAGGCACGTTCAATTATCCATCCTTCACCATCGAGGCAAAATGGAACACGCCAGCGCGTGTGAAATGGATCAACCAGTTGGTGGATGCGTCCGAAAATTATCTGCCGCACTTGCTGCCGGTGGACCCGACGCTGCACTGGGCCAATCCGCCCGGCCCGCGCGATGATCGCCCGACCTTCAAGAAAAACGTCAGACCGACGCGCTACACCGGCCCGGTGCCGATGGTGCCGCACCTGCATGGCGGACACTCCACCGAAGAGAGCGACGGCTACGCCGAGGCTTGGTACCTGCCGGCGGCGCGAAACAATCCTGTGGGCTACTTCAACCGCGGCTCGTGGTACGATCCGTTCAAGGCCAAGGCCGAAGCGAACCTGGGCCAACCTTGGGATCCCGGCTCCGCCGTTTTTCAATACGGGAACGACCAGCGGGCCTCGACGCTTTGGTATCACGACCACTCGCTGGGCATGACGCGGCTCAATGTGTATGCCGGCCCGGCGGGTTTCTACAACCTGCGCGGCGGCCCGGGCGACCTGCCCAGCGGTCTCCTGCCAGGCCCCGCGCCGGCGCTCGGCGATCCGCCCGGACTGAAGTATTACGAAATTCCCATTGCCATCCAAGACCGCTCGTTCAACGCGGACGGCTCGTGGTTCTATCCCGACACCCGCGCGTTCTTCGACGGTTTTACCGGGCCTTACATTCCCAAGAGCGACATCTCGCCGTTCTGGAATCCGGAGTTCTTCGGCAACGCGATGGTCGTCAACGGCAACACCTGGCCGAACTTAAACGTCGAACCGCGCCGTTACCGTTTTCGTCTGCTCAACGGCTGCAACTCCCGGTTCCTCATTCTCAAGCTCGTGACCAATCCGCTCGTCGCGCGCCCCGCCACGCCCGTGCTGCCCTTCACGCAACTCGGCGCCGAGGGCGGCTTCCTGCCCGCAGCCGTGAAGTTGGACCAGCTCGTCATGGGACTGGCGGAACGCGCCGATGTCATTGTGGACTTCACCGGTCTGCCGGTTGGCACGGAGATATTCCTCATCAACGAAGCGCCCGACGAGCCGTTCGGCGGTGGCGAACCGGGCGAGGCGTTCGAGCCGGCTGACCCGTTCACGACCGGCCAAGTGATGAAATTCACCGTCGGGCCGCTCACGGGCCCCGACACCAGTCTGCCGGTGGATCAACTCACACTCCCGGCGCTCGCGTTGTTGCCCGCCGCCATCCGGACGCGACAACTCTCGCTCAACGAAGCCGACTCGGACGTACTACGGGGCGTCGGCCCGCGCGAGGCGCAACTCGGCATCATGGACGACCTGGGTTTCCCGATGCCGATGTTGTGGATGGACCTGATCACGGAAAATCCGGGCGTGGGCGACACCGAGATTTGGGAGTTCTTCAACTTCACCGCCGACGCGCACCCGATGCATCTGCACCAGGTAATGTTCGAAGTGGTCAATCGTCAGGCGTTGGTCACGGACGCGGAAGGCATGACCGTGGCGCCCGCTACGCTGGCGGGTCCACCGGTCGGGCCGGAGCCGTGCGAAAGCGGCCAGAAAGACACCGTGATCGCCTATCCGGGTCAGGTCACCCGAATCAAGGCGCGGTTCGACATCGCGGGCTTGTACGTCTGGCACTGCCACATCGTCGAGCACGAAGACAACGAAATGATGCGGCCCTATCGGGTCGGGCCGTAGGCATTACTCCTGAGCCAGAGAAACTGGACAGCCGGGGGTGTCAGGGCCGGCTGTTCTGGCGCTCCTCAGCCGAGACAGCTGAGTCAGAGAAGAAAACGACTTATGAAAACAACCATTCTCCGAACCGGTGGCAAACACCTGTTTCCCGCAGTCATCCTGCCAGCCCTCATGGCGCTGGCATTGACAAGTAATACCACCCTGGCCAAACCGCCTATCCGCGCCGCGTTCTTTTCCGTCTATCCGTCTGCCGTCGGAACCCAGCTCGATAATCTTCCAAGCAAAACTACTCACTGCGGCGTGTGTCACTATGATTTCAACGGCGGCGGCAACCGCAATCCGTACGGCATCGCCGTGGGAAACAACGGCGCCAACAGCAACGCCATCTGGCAGATTCGCTTTCTCGACTCGGACGGCGACGGCTTCACCACCCAAACCGAAGTCACGAACCGGATCAGCTACAGCAACACCCCGACCTTCCCGGGGCTTCAATCCAGCAATGTCAACAACGTGGTCAACATTCCCGTGGCTGAAGTTCTGCCCTACCTCACTCCCACGACAACGGTGGATACCACGCCGCCCTTCGTGCAGGTGCTCATCCCCAACGGGGGCCAGGCCTTCACCGCGAATCGCGCGACGAACATCACCTGGAGCGCCACCGACGCCAGCGGAGTTGCTTCGGTGAACTTGTATCTCTCCCTCGACAACGGCGCGACGTATCGTCCGCTGGCACTTGGCCTGGCGAACTCGGGAACTTTCTCCTGGGTGCCGGCGAATCGGCCTGCCACGCAGGCGCGAATCAAGGTTGTGGCCACTGATTCTTACTCCAACACCACCAACGACACCAGTGAC
>JANOHH010000538.1:0-1163 GCA_031406395.1 Verrucomicrobiota bacterium
AGGGGCAGGTGCGCGCCATTTTGAAGGACGCCCTGGCCCGCGGCTACGACGCCGGCATCAGCATCGAGCCGCACATGGTGGTGGTGTTTCACGATGCCCAGGCCAAGGCGGGCAATGAGGACGCGACGCGGATGAATTTTGTCGAGTACGGCCGGCGGCTGGAGCAGATGATTGGTGGGATTCAGGCGGAATTGACCCGCCCCAGCCGGCCAGCTTGATCCTGCGGGAAAGCCCCTCTTTCTGCCGACGCATGCGCGAGACGGTTGAGCCTGCCCACGGTCGCCGGACGACGCGACGGAGGCTTTGCTGGATTGGGAGTTCTGCGCCAGCCGACAACGCATTTTTCTGTCATGGCCGAACCCCTGGCATTGCGACGGTAGCGGGTAGCAGCGACGCCTCGTCGCCCCAAGATGACGGTGACGCCCCCCGGCACGTGGTTTTTGGATCACCTTTTAGTTTGCGGTGGCGAGCTGGCGACGAGGGCGTCGCCGGCACACCAAGCGACGAGGCGACGCTGCTACGCTCACGCCCACTGCCTGGAGACGGCTTCGACGGGCTGAATCGTGGGAAAATCCGAGGGATAATTATTGACTTCCACGAATCAGGCTTCATACTGGCCACAATTCCATTGCTTCATAATCGAACCCTTTCGTATGAAAGAAAAACTGGGCGCAAATCCCCGGCGTGACCCGGCGGGCAGATCCTCGGTGTTAATCTTCGTATGTTACGCCTTCATGGCCGGCGGGTGGGCAAAACCATCTGCCGCTGGTGCCGAAGCGCTCGCGACACCCGTGGCGGTGAACCGGACGATCCCGCAGGTTACCCCGCCAAAGACGGCGCTGGAGTTTTCGGCCAATCCAACTACTCAGGAGATTTTCCGGGCGCGGGTGTTCGAAGAACCGCTCGTACCGATTGGCGGCGAACCCAGTGCCAACGAGAATATGGCCTTGGCTGATGCACTGCTGGATTACGCGAAACGCAACGGGCCGGATGATTTCGCCAGCCTCACGGGGTTTTTGGAAAAGCACCCCAAGTCGCCGTGGCGCGCGGCCATGCTGACCGGTCTTGGCCTCGAATACTACAACACCGCCCATTACTCGCTCGCGCTGGAGGCGTGGGAAAAAGCGTGGTCGCTGGCCAAGGACGCGACCGACGGAAAAGGC
>JANOHH010000539.1:0-2205 GCA_031406395.1 Verrucomicrobiota bacterium
TGGCCGGGTGCGCCTTCCGCCCGCGCCGCGGCGACAATCGCTCGATCAGTTCCGCCAGTTGTCTAGTCGTGGTAAACGCACACTGTTGCCGATCGTGCACCAGCGCCCGCGCAAACCGCCGCGATTCCCGCTCGTCGCCATATTCCCAAAAAATCTTCGCGAGCTCTTCCGCGCCCGCCGTGTTCACCAACTTCGCTGCCGTCATCGGCTGGCGGACGTCCATGCGCATGTCCAGCGGACCGTCATTCTGAAAACTGAATCCGCGTTCCGCCAAGTCCAGTTGCGGTGAACTCACGCCCAAATCCAGCAGCACCCCGTCGCAACTGCCCGCCGGAACCCATTCATCCAACTCCGAAAAATTTCCACGCCGGATTTCACACCGTCCCGCAAACTCCGCCAACCGCGTCGTTGCCGCTTCAAGGGCCGCGCCATCCCGATCACACCCATACAACCAACCCGTCGGCGCACTCGCCGCGAGGATGGCCGCCGCGTGCCCGGCTCCACCCAGCGTCCCGTCCACGTACCGCCCACCCGCCGTCGGCCTCAATGCCGCCAACACCGCTGCCATCATCACCGGCTTGTGTTCGAAATTGGGCACTGTGGATCATGCTTCCCAAGCGATCATTTGAGGCTCGCGCCAAAAATCCGCGTCGCCAGGTTCCGCCACGCCGGGCTGGCCGCTTGATTCCCGCCCGCACCCACTTGAACCACTTCCAAATCGGCGTGCGCCAGATCGCTGCGGACCACTTTCACTTTGTCCAACGAAAGTTCGCCCTGCACACCGGGCTTTCCGAAACGCGGAATCGTCGGCAGCTTGGTCTGCCCACCATGCGAAAAGGGATTGTGATCCAGACAGTACATCGCAAACCGACGCAACCGCGCGCCCAGGCAAGCCCACCTCGAAACCCTGTTCACAGGCGTCACCGCGCCAACCGCCACGGCTGGAATTTCGGGTTTGACCACCGGAAGCGCGGAGACTTCTTCCGTGGTCTCCGTCTTGAAAGGATTCCGCGGCGAGATGAATTTCGGCAGCCGGATATTCTTCTGCATCCGATAGCGACCGATTCCATCGCCCCCGACCCAACTCTTTCCCACCGCTAGCAATTTTCCAAAGCTCATATTCATTCCATCATTTTGAAGGCTTCCGTCGCCATCACCGCATCCGCAGCCTTCACTTTCTCATACCGCGTCGGATCCCAGATCTCGAACCGGTCGAGCAATCCGACAAGTATCGCCTCCTTCTCGATCCCCACGGCGCGCGACATTTCTTCGGGCACACAAATCCGACCTGCCTTGTCCAGCGTCACCTGGGTGGACTCCGCGCCAATGATCCGTTTCAAAATTGTTTTGTTGCGATCACCGTTCGACATAGCGTCAAGGGACGCCATCAGTTCGGCCATTTCCTTCGGCGGCAACACGCGCAAGCACGGGCCCTCGACCCGTTGCGGCCAGACGATCAACGTGAGTTGAACACCCGCCTCGACGGGTCGCCACATGGAGGGAATTTGGATACGACGCTTCTCATCGACCCCGTGGCGATAAATCGAGTTGTAAATCTGCGATGATGTTCCGCTATTCGACATTTTGTTCACAGTGACGGCGAATCAACCCACAATGACCCATATCGCCCCACAACGATGCACTGTTAAACACTCTTCTCCTTTTCGTGTCAATAGCTTTCCGGAAGATTTATTCGGAAGTTATTCACACCCGGAGTTCGGTCCGGAAATCCGCATTGAAATGACCGGGCTGCACGGAACAAAATCGAGGACGCGAAACACCTCATCTAGTATGCCCATCCTCACCAACCCCAACATCTGGCGTTTTGGAGGTGATAGGGGATTTCAGGTCAGCACCATGGGAGGGGAAACCTCCGCCAATCCGTTTTGGAATTTGGCAATTGTCGCCGGACGATTACGCTACCGCTACCGATGTTAACCACCGACTTTAATTTTGTTTTGCCTCCCGAATTGATCGCCCAGCAACCTGCGGGCGAACGCGATCAATCGCGGTTGCTGGTCCTACATCGCACCAGCGGCGCCATCGAGCATCGGCAGTTTCGCGACGTGCTGGGTTTCTTCCGCGCCGGCGACGTGAAATCGTCAGAATAGACAATAAGACGCCAGCCCACGTGGCGACGCAATTCGTGAACACGTGGCTCGCACGTTATCCAAAACCAACCTCTTGTGTCCATGACCAAGGTGG
>JANOHH010000586.1:0-1667 GCA_031406395.1 Verrucomicrobiota bacterium
GCGATGAAATCATCAATCCCGCGTGCGTCCTCCGGTGCGAGTTTTTTCAAGTCGCGCGCCAGTTGATCCATGTCCGCCGTAAAGCTGACGCGTTGACCGCTGATTTCGTCGGTGAAATCGCAGTAGTTCGTCAGGTCGGGATAGGTGCGGTTGTGGAAGATGCCCAGCTCGCGGTAAATCTCGTGGCACGCCGCGCCGGGGCGATGTCCCATCAGGTAGTGGATGCCACCATCAATGAGATAATCCTTGTGCTTCCACGCTTTGGCGACGCCGCCGGGCTCACTGTGATGTTCCAGAATCCGGGTGCGATAACCGTTCATGCGACCGTAGCAGCCGGTCGCCAGTCCGGCGATGCCCGCCCCGATGATGATGATGGATTTCTCAGCCATTGCTTCAATAGGTCACTCGTTTGCAACTGCAATCCGACGGCAGGGTCTTCGCAGCGCGATGACCCTACCTGGTAAGGATCTCAATTTGTTATACTTAATTGCGTGTCAGCAAACAGGGCGGCGCTTGCTTGTTCAAGTTGTTTGTTGTAAAAACCCCGCGCTTTCACCAGCACCATGATCAAACTCAACGGACACGACCTCTCCATCGGCGACACCTGGCAGATCGCCACCTTACAAGTCCCGTGTGAACTCGCGGCGGAAGCGCATTTGCCGATTCAGCGCAGCCGGCAACTCGTCGAATCCCTGGCCGCCGAGCCGCGCGCCATCTATGGCATCAACACCGGCTTCGGTCCGCTGAGCGGTTTCCGCGTTTCAAATGAGGACCTCGCGCAACACCAGATCAACCTGCTGCATCACTTGACCGTGGGACAGGGGACGTTGTTCTCCGATGCGGAAACGCGGGCAATCATGCTCACCCGCGCGAACGCCTTGGCGCGCGGTTACTCGGGTATTCGTGTCGAACTGATTGAATTGTTGCTCGCGGCGTTGAATCGAGGGGTGCTGCCGGAAATCCCCAGCGAAGGCTCGGTGGGCGCGAGCGGCGACCTCGTGCCGTTGGCGCACATGGCGGGGTTGCTCGTGGGTTTTGGTCACGCGCGGGTAAAGGGCGAACGCCTCCCCGCGACCGAGGCGTTGCAGCGAGTCGGCCTCACGCCCGTCGTGTTGCAATGCAAGGAAGGTCTCGCGCTGGTCAACGGCACTTCTGTGATGACCGGGCTGGCGGCGCTTGCGACCCACGAAGCGGATCGGTTGTTGCGCTGGATGGAATTGCTCACGGCCTGCCTGTTCCAGGTGCTCGGGGGCGAACCGGAGGCGCTCTGCCAGCAGGCGCAGAAGGCGCGCGGGTTTCGCGGCCAGTCGCTGGTGGCCCAGCGCATCAGCAATTCGTTGCGCACCCATCCTGATTTCGCGCAGCGCATTGACGACCATCAATGGGGCTCGCTGGCCAAGCCCGTTGATCCCGGCACGGAAATTCAGGATCCGTATTCCCTCCGCTGCACGCCGCAAATCCTGGGCGCGTTTCAGGAGGCGCAATGGCACGTCGAGCAGGTCGTCACCCGCGACTCAAGCAGGGCTCGAGCCGGACACCGGCAGCGCCGCCAGGCGCTCCGAAGCCGGTGGGTGCGAGTAGTAGAAGCGCACGTACAGCGGGTCGGGCGTGAGCGTCGCCGCGTTGTCTTCGTGCAGCTTGATCAGCGCGCGCGCCAGGTCGGCGCC
>JANOHH010000630.1:0-2439 GCA_031406395.1 Verrucomicrobiota bacterium
CCATCGTGCCTGGAATGATGAGCAGTCGAAAACCCCTACTCCCGTGCGCGGCGTGTGGATCAATTTGTTTCACGCCGATGAACACAAACGGGATGGCGAACGCCAAACCGCAGGCCAGATGGATTCCCAGCGCGATGAGGATGACCGCGGCGATCATGCAGTCGGCGGTTTCATTTCAATTTCCAGCCGATGCGCTTTGCGACCGCCGCGCTGGGTTTTGTCACAAGGCTGGTCACTTTCCAGCAACCTGCTGGCAAGGTTCACGGCGCGCTCCGCCAGCGCGCAGGCCCCTGCGCGCAGTTCGGTGCTGTGCTGAACGGCAGCGACATTTTTCTCCATGTCCTCGGCCGTCCAGCCGCGCGAGTGGGCGATGAAGGGAAATTGCGGAACGTGAAAGCCCAGTTCGGTGAAGAAACCCAGAAGCTGCCCGGCCACGCCCTGAATGTTGTCCTGTCCGCCGGTAATGATGAAACTGGCGACCTTGTTTTGAATCAACACGCGATCCTTGATCGTGATCTGGTTTTGAACGCAATTCAATCGCTCGGCCATTTTGAAATAGAGCGAACTCGCCTGGCCCCAGCGTATCGGCGTGGCCAGCAACACCACATCGGCCCAATGCACCAGCGCTTCATACACGGGCGTCAATTGGTCCGCCTCATCCATCTGGGTGATTGAGCAGGGCCAGGTGCAGGCCTGGGCGCTCTTCGAATAATAACCTTCGCAGGCGCGGAATTTGAGTGCGGAAAGCTTGAGCAACTGCGTCTCGCACTTGAGTTGTTCCTGCGCATGTTTCAGCGCGACCTCCAACAAGGCCTCAGAGGTGGAATAGCGCGGATTCGCCGGGTCTTGCACCGTGGTGGAAATACCGACCACGCGAATCCCGCCGGACGCACGTTTTATGGGGCGGGCCAGCGGATGCGGCGCATGTGGCTTTTTGCATCGCGCGGTGGCAGGCGTGACGCGAACCAACAAGTGGCCGTTCTCCACCTTGACCTCGTGACTGGGCACGGCGTCATCTTCAAATCCCGGTTCGCCCTTGCCGTCCAAGCGATGAAACTTCCAGTTGTGCCAGGGGCAAACCACGTACTCGCCATCCAGCCGGCCCTGACCGAGCGGCCCGCCGGCGTGGTTGCAGACGTTGGAGATTGCGCCGAACACGCCGTCGCGCTGGGAGATGGCGAGCTTGGTTTTGCCCAGAGTGATTTCAGTAAGCGAGCGACCGCTGAAGGTTTCCAGCGTGCCCACATCCAACCAGGCGTTGAGGTCGTCGGGCATAATTTATCGGTGATGAGTTGTTAAATGATAATTGTTCAGGCACGGCGCGGATTCGACTGCTGTTTCAGTCGGCGCCGCTTTCAATTCCGCGTTCAGCGACCAACTGATGACGGTGCGGACGACAATGATGCTGCCGAGCACGATGAGGTCGTTGAAACCGTTGGCGGTGGGTTTCATAAGTGTCTCAATGATGTCCGCGGCGATCAAAACTTCCAGCCCCAATAACAGATAATATCCCAACAGATGCCGGAGCCGCTTGCGCTCCGCGTCCACGTTCGCCCCGCGCAGTGCCTGAACCTCCAAACGCACAAACCGCAGCAGGCCGACGATCACACCATAAACAATCACCAGCCCTCCCAACATGCCGATGCCGAGTGTCGCATGGTGGAGCAATTCCATTGGGTGATTCATACGCATCAACGGGTGAACGCCACCCAACGCTTGGTGAAATTTTTATTGAGCTGTCGGGCCATTTCAAATTGGTCGGAGACGATCTCAAGACCTTACACCGCATCAATCATGGTTCCGTGCAATTCCCATCTTTTGCGCCCTTGGCCGTCATGGATCAAACCAGTCACGCTTGGAAACCAGCGCCAGACTGAGAGCAGGTCGCGGTGCCGTGCAACAGGGTGCACCAGGCGTGTAACGCAGCGTAGCCGTAGTGTGAGAAACGACAACTTCGGTGTAGCTCACCGTCGTGGCATCTTCGCGGTGCATACAGATGGAGTAGGGCCCGCGCTCCGGACCGTGCGCGCGCTGGAGACGACGCAGCCACTCGGTCGAGCCGGCCGAACTTTGGCGGAGGGCTTCCGTAAAAAATTTGCCGCGCGTTCGTTGCGCGCCGGGTTCATCGAAACCGGACGAGATCCAGATGCTGGTCTGCCACGGGTGTGAAAACCCTTGCAGTTGCCGGAGATCCCAGCGCCACTCGACAACGGTCTGGGCTTTGGGGAACACGCCGATGAGCCGAAACGGATTTACCCGGTTGAGCGGCAACTTGGCGAGCGCCGCATCCACACCGGCAGGTGACTCCGAATGGAGACCTGACCTAACGGCTTCGCCACGGCTGACAGTTTTCCCAACGACGCGGGCAGCGACAGAATACCGGTTGATCAGCGCGAGCGTGGCTCCGGAATCGTTCACGCCCACCCAGGTGCCGCCGTT
>JANOHH010000632.1:0-4847 GCA_031406395.1 Verrucomicrobiota bacterium
CCGGATCCGCATACATCATTGATTATCCAGCCAGTTACCACAATGGCGCAGCTGGCGTATCATTCATGGACGGCCATTGCGAGATCAAGAAATGGTTGGACGCGCGCACTCGGGCGCCAGTTCGGTATAATAACAGTTTGCAACTCAACGTGGCGTCGGCCAACAACAAAGACATGATCTGGTTGTCCGACCGGACCACCGTGAAGGTAAAATAGTAGGAGTTGGCGTCTCTTTTTGTTGGTCAGGAACTCTGCGCCTTTCGGTTCTGGAAAGCGGTTGATATTGCTGCTAAAGATCGGGATCGGAGATTGAGTGGCCCAAAATGCAAAGGTCATATTCAAATCAGAATAAACGCCACAAACTATTCCCAACCCAAACATGAAATTACCCCGCCGTGATTTCCTTAAAGCCGCCGCGCTGGCCGGAGCCGCGTTCACTTATGCTCCCACCGTAACGGGGGCCATTCCAGAAGCGAAGCCAGCGGCCACGAAAAAGCGCATCAAACTGGCCATCGCCACGTACTCCTACTGGCATTTCCGGGACCCGAAGACCTCCATCGAGACGGTCATGGACAAAGCCGCGGAACTCGGGGTCGAGGGCGTGGACATTTTGCACCGGCAGATGGACATCCCGGAAAAAGATCCGCTGACGGCCGAGCATCGCGCCCACCTGCACCGGCTCAAGCGCCATGCCTTCCGCAATGGGCTCGAGATTTGTTGCGTCTCCACGCACCAGAGTTTCGTGAAAGCCAAGCCCGAGGAACTCACGGACAACGTCGAGCATACCAAGAAATGCGTGGAGATCGCCTACGAGCTCGGTTGCCCCTGCATCCGCATCAACACCGGTCGCTGGGGCACCTCCAAGGATTTTGATGAACTGATGAAGAATCGCGGGATTGAACCCGTGCTGCCCGGCTACACCGAGGAGGAAGGATTTAAGTGGTGCATTGGCGGCATCGAGCGTTGCCTGCCTAAAGCGGAGCAGTGTGGCGTGGTGCTCGCATTGGAAAACCACTGGGGACTGGCACGTACGCCCGAAGGCCTCTTGCGCATCCTGAACAGCATTACTTCACCCTGGCTTGGCGGTTTGATGGACACGGGCAACTTTCTGGAAGAGCCGTATCCCAAGCTGCAGGCGATCGCCTCGAAGTCCATTTACGTGCAAGCCAAGACTTACTACGGCGGCGGGGAATGGTACACGTTGGATCTGGACTACAAACGCATCGCGAAAATGCTGCGGGAAGCGGGTTACACAGGCTACGTGGCGCTGGAGTTTGAAGGCAAGGAGAACCCGGACCTTGCCGTGCCCAAGAGCATCGCGATGTTGCGAGCGGCTTTCGATTGAGGTTGGACTTTCGCGCTGTGTAGGGGGCTTCGGTCGATGCGGCAGGCTGAGGATTTTACGCTGAGGGCGGGCCAGCCGAAGTGCCGAGTCACGAATTCACAGCAAAGCCGGCGAGTTCCCACAGCAGATGGGGACACTTTTTCTCAAGGTTGTCGCGCAGAAGTCTTGCTCGCTTGCACGATGTTGGTCGAGAATGTGACCTGCACGAAGCACTCCGGAATGTGCGAATCCCACACGCCATGGCGCGTCCAGAACCAACCGCCGGAGTCCTTCGCGGGTGGCGCTTCCTTGTAGGTGTTGAACCGCGAGAAATCCAAGCGCCACACGTCGCCATCTTTCGGCGGCAAGGCCCGTCCGTCGGTCGCCAGCCATCGCATGTGCGCCCATGGAAACGCAAGCTCCACCGTCCAACCCCGGTCGCGGTCCGTGTCATTGTTGACCGTGCCATCCACGTGGACGGCTGTCTGCATGCCTGGAAAGGTGTGGTTAAAATTTCCCACGCGCCCGCCACGCGGATGAGTGGTGAAGCCGACGCCGTTGAACGGAACGAGTTTTGCGCCCAGAAATTCCGGCTGCTGGCCCAGCCTCGCTTTCACAAACGTATCGTCCCAGGCGAAGAACACTTCGTAACAGGTGTTGAAGGCGTTGATCTCGAATTCATAGTAGGCGTCGGGTCCGGCGATAAACAACTCCACGTCGTTATCCTGGTAAATGAAATCGTTGTGGTTCGTGAATCGGGCATGGACGAATGGTTCTTCCACCCGAAACGACACATACAAATACTGATCGTCCCACAGCACCGCCGCCCGGGTGTCATGAATCACGGGCTGGCCATTGAGGATGTCAACGAAACGGGGAGAAGGGGTCGCGGCCATCCAACTGGGCTCGTCCAGTTTGCCGTCAATGCGAATCAGCCCGGCGCCACGTTGCGCCATGTAGCGCGCGATCTCGTTGGTGGGGCAGGGGAACTTCCAACCGCCGTCCTGGGCTGATGCCACGAGGCAGGCGACCCAAGCGCAACTGAAGCAAAGGATTGTTTTCATGGTCGTTTTTTTACCTGCCAGAATCAGTGAGGATAAATCCGCCGGTCTGGCTGTCCTTGACGAGCGTGAAACTGGCGCTGAAGGCAAACTCCGGGTCGCCGCGGCGGGCCAGTGTATCACAGAACGTCTTCAAACTTGAGCCAAAACGGCGAGTTGTGGCGGAGCCGTTTACCTCGATATGCACCGGCTGGTTGAAGTCAATCAGGCGAGAATCCAACCACAACGTGGCCGCCGACAGATTTTCGCTCGCCTTGATGGCGAACCGATTATTTCGGCAGGTGGCAAAAATCTCCTGCTGCTTTGCCGGTTGCGGCACCCGAAGCCAGAAAAAATCCTGCACCACGCTGTCGGTCATCAACCAGGACACCTCCTGCGGAACCGGATTGCGCACCGTCGGGTACAGGTCTTTGATTTTATCGCGATCCGGCAGGCCGGTATGCCCATTGCCCGTCACAATCGTCACGGTCACAGGATAGATATCGGTGCGCCCGGTGCGCAATTGCTCGACCTCCGCCTGGAACCTCTGATTGCGCTCACAACGACCGTACAGGGTGTCCAGTTCACCGACCATCGCCGTGAACTGGGTGGTTCGGAGTGTCTTGGGGGTGGATTCACCGTCGGTCGCGGCGGCGGCGCTGGCATGAATGGCCGCAAACCGATCCGGCATCTTCGGCCCAATCGCATACGCGCCGTATCCGCCGTGAGAATAACCCATTATGAACACTTTGTCCGGGTCGATGTCGCCAAACAATCGAAACTGGCGGACTAGATTATCAATGAGCGGATAAACATAGTCGTCGTAAAATCCGTTCCAGCTATCGTTCGGTGCCCGCAAGGCGAGATAGAGATACCCACCGGCCTCCGGGTGATCCTTGTAATAGATCTGCATGTGCTTCCACTGGCTGTCATTGACCTCCTTGGGCGCGCCACCGCCACCGTGCATGGCGATGAACAAAGGCCAGCCATTGGCTGGTCGCGTGCCGACGGTCTTCACGACGTAGGGACTGTGATACTGCTCGAAGCGCGCGATGGCCGCGTCGAAATCCGCTTTTAGATTGAGGTGGATTGGCGCTGAACGGTAGGCTTCCCATGCGACTTGACGCACCATGGCTTCGTTTTCCTTGAGCAATTTTTCCTGCCGGGCGGAAAACTTCCACTTCGCTTGCTTGGTTGTATCGGCCACGAAGTATTTGCCCAATTCTTTCTTCAGGCTTGCCGCATCCTTGGCGGGCAAAGGTTTGATGATTGGCGGAATGGCTTCACCCGTCGCCTTTGGTTTGGGAGCTTTTTCCGTCAGGGTGAGCGTCACCAGTTGTTCCGCGGCGTCTGTCAGCGTCACATCCAATCCGGCCGCGCGACCTTCGTGGTTAGCGGTCACCTGATACGTGTGACCCGGAACGAGTTGGAACGACGCGAAGTCATTCAAGTCCGCCGTTTCGCCTCGGCTTTTGGCTTCGCATTTGTTGGGTGGGCTGGTGGCATCGCTCACCACGACATCCGCGGCGGTACGCTTTCCGTTGGCCCCAAGCACCTTTACCGACAGCCGCACCGTGCTTTCTTTGGCAACGGACGACTTGGCCGTATAGCGATCCGTGACGTTGACAGCACCCACGGACTTGTCTTCGGGCCGCCACACGAGCGGAAATGAAATGTCCGTGCGCCGGAAACTGCTGGCATAGATGGCGTGTTCGGGAATATCACGTTTTGCCGTGCTGGCATCATGAACGAACCACCCTCGATCCAATCCGGCGGCGTCCGGTTCGGCCGCGCCCGTGAAATGCCAGTTGCCATCCCAAACCTCGACCCAAGTGTGATTGCCACGCAGGTTCGACCACATTGGCGTGCCCGCCACGCGCGCCGGAATGCCGACAGACCGACAGGCATCCACGAGCAGAATGGCAAGCCCTGTGCAGGTGGCGATGCCGCTTTGCATCGTTTCGATCGGGCTTTGATCGGGCCGTCGGCGGCTGGTGTTGTAGCGGACGTTTAGCTTGGAAAAAAGTTTCTGGTTTAAGGCCTGCGCCGCTTCGCCCGGCGTCTGGCAGCCGGCGACGAGCGGTAGAGAAATTTTTCGCAACTGCGCCCGCCACGGATCGCGCGCCTCATTCAGGCTTGCGTAGGGTAACACGTCGTTGAGGAATAACTCCTCCGTCACCCGGGTACGCCACGGCGACTTCTCCCAGCTGTCGTAGGCAAGGTTTAGATCCTCCAATAGGAACTCGGCCGTCAACGTACGCAGATCCGCCGCTGGCATATTCTCCACCAAGAACGCCATACCTTCGCGCCGGGCGGCAGGAACCTCGCTCAACGCCTGCCTCAACTCGACGCGGTTTGTTCCCGCTTGCGCGAGGCGATCTTCAATCGCGTTACTCCACCACGGGTCGCCTGGCGGGGATTGTGGGTAAGCGGTGATCGGCAGCAGGAACAACCACATTTCGGCAAAGAGCGTGTGCCGCCGTG
>JANOHH010000738.1:0-12137 GCA_031406395.1 Verrucomicrobiota bacterium
GCTAAACTTCGCGCCGCCCAGAAAGCGGATTACGAGCAATGGTTTAACCGCGTCGCGCTGAATCTGAACGACGGTCGCCCTTCGCCGAATGCCGCCTTGCCAATGCCGCAGCGGCTCGCTGGTTTTGCCAAGGGCGCGCCCGATCCGGAACTCGCGGCGCTGTATTTCAACTTCGGGCGTTATCTCCTGATCAGTTCGTCGCGGCCCGGCGGGTTGCCGGCGAATTTGCAGGGCATCTGGGCCGAGGAAATTCAGACCCCGTGGAACGGCGACTGGCATCTCGACATCAACGTGCAGATGAATTACTGGCCCGCGCAGGTCGGCAATCTTTCGGAATTGCAGGAGCCCTTGAACCAACTCATTGCCTCCCTCGTCGTGCCGGGCCGCAAGACGGCGAAGGCCTACTACAACTCCCGCGGCTGGGTGGCGCACGTCATCACCAATCCATGGGGCTTCACGGCGCCCGGCGAGCATGCGTCGTGGGGCGCGACCACCGGCGGTTCGGCCTGGCTCTGCGAGCATCTTTGGACGCAATATGCCTATACGCGGGACCGCAAATTCCTCGCCTGGGCGTATCCGATCCTGAAGGAATGCGCGCTGTTTTATCTCGATAACATCTGGGAGGAACCCGAGCACCACTGGCTGGTGACCGGGCCGTCGAACTCGCCGGAGAACTCCTTCAAGCTGCCCGACGGTCGCACGGCCCAGGTCTGCATGGGGCCGACGATTGACATGCAGCAATTGCGCGAACTATTCGGCAACACCGCCCGCGCCGCGGAAATTCTCGGCGTGGACGACGATCTCCGCAGCGAACTGACGCAGAAGCGCGCCCGGTTGGCCCCGAATCAAATCGGGCCCGGTGGCCGCTTGCAGGAATGGCTCCAGCCGTATCCCGAACCCGAGCCACATCACAGGCATGTGTCACCGCTCTATGGGCTGCATCCCTACGACGAGATCACCCCGACGGGAACCCCGGAACTCGCGCTGGCCGCCCGCAAATTACTGGAGGGCCGCGGCGACGAAGGCACGGGCTGGTCGCTCGCCTGGAAAATCAACTTCTGGGCCCGGCTCGGTGACGGTGATCGCGCCTACAAACTGTTACAGATGTTGCTGCGGCCCGTCACGAGTTCTGCCGTGAACATGCAAGGCGGCGGTGGATCGGCGGACAATCTGTTCTGCTTTCATCCGCCGTTTCAGATTGATGGCAATTTCGGCGGGTGCGCCGGCATCGCCGAAATGCTGCTGCAAAGTCCGGGCGCCGCCACGCCGGTGATCCATCTGCTGCCCGCGCTGCCCACCGCCTGGCCCACCGGTTCTTTCCGGGGATTGCGCGCGCAGGGCGGAATTGAAGTGGACCTCACCTGGAAAGAAGGCAAGGCCGTTTCCGCCACGCTCAAGGCATTCAACGATGGGCCCGTGACCCTCGTTCCCCCAAAGGGCCAGAACATCACTGGCATCGCGTTTAACAATAAGCCGGCGACTATTACGCCCAACCGCGACGGCTCAGTGGTCGTCCAAATGAAGCGTGGTCGGACATTTATTGTGCAGTTAAGATGAAACGACCCGAATACTGGGCGAATGGAGCGCCGGTCTCCGACCTGGCGTGGTTTAGAGTCGTAGCTGCCGACGCGCCGGATCGGAGACCGGTGCTTCGCTCGTGGTGCCGTCTCGTCGGTTGGTGCCGCGATCTTCCGGCGAGGCGTCAAGCATCTAGCTAAGAGGTAAACCAGCGAGCGTTTCGGATTTTCTTGATCCGCATGAACCGTTGGCTGCAAAGTTTGCCAAGATTTGATGACCAAAGCCGCAACCAAACAATGGGGCCGCGCGCCGATGCGGCGCGGGCCTGAAACGCCAAAACCTTGAAGCTCTGGAGGAATGGGGAAAATCCAACATCCAAAGTCCAACGCCGAACATCCATGGCGCACGCGAAGATTCGCAGCCATTGGCTGCCAATGGCGGATGTTGGTTGTTGCAGGTTGGATGCTTTCCACTGGCCCGTCAGTGTTCGGTGTGCGAGCCGAAGCCCCCGCGCACCCCCTTGACCTTTCCCGGCTTCCGCCGGCCGCCACCGCTCCGGTGGAATTCGCGCGCGACATCGAGCCCCTGTTCGCCAGCCACTGCGTCAAATGCCACGGCAGTGAAAAGCAAAAAAGCGGGCTGCGGCTGGACCGCAAGGCCGCGGCCCTGAAGGGGGGTGATTCGGGCAAAGTGATCACTCCAGGCCGGAGTGCGGAGAGTTCGTTGATTCAGCTTGTGGCCGGGTTGGACCCGGACAAGATCATGCCGCCCAAAGGGGAGCGGCTCACCCCCCAACAGGTGGCCGTACTCCGCGCGTGGATTGACCAGGGAGCGAATTGGCCCGCAGACAGCAGGACCAACCGGGTCCGGAGCGAGCACTGGTCGTTGCAGCCGCTGCGGCTTCCTGTTGTTCCCCAAATCGACAATCGCAAATCGACGATCATAAATCCAGTCGACGCCTTCATCGCCGCTCAACTCGCCACCAACGGATTGTCGCTCTCGCCGCCGGCTGATCGTGCGACCCTGATTCGTCGCCTAAGCTTTGATCTGATCGGCCTCCCGCCGGCACCCCAGGTGATCGATACGTTCGTAGCCGATCCTTCGCCCCGGGCGTACGAACAACTCGTCGAGCGGCTGCTGGCCTCGCCGCAGTATGGCGAACGATGGGGACGGCATTGGCTGGATGTGGCGCGCTACACCGAAAGCCAGGGTTTCGAGTACGACAAGCTGCGGGATAACGCCTGGCATTATCGTGATTACGTCATCAAGTGTTTCAACGACGACAAGCCTTACGACCGCTTCATGCAGGAACAGATTGCCGGCGATGTGCTCGAGCCCGTGACCAGCGAAAGCATTGTTGGCGCGAGCCTGCTCGTTTGCGGTCCGTGGGACGAGGCCGGGAATGCGCAGGCCAATGCGACGCAGAAATTGATCACGCGGGAAGACGAGCTGGAAGACACGCTGAGCGTCGTCGGCCAGACTTTTCTCGGTCTCACAATCAACTGTGCCCGCTGTCACTCGCACAAGTTCGATCCGATTCCGCACGAGGAGTATTACCGCATCAAATCGGTGTTCGAAGGGGTGAAGCACGGCGAGCGTCCCATTGCCAGCGAGGCCGAGGCGAAGGCGCGTGAGGATCGCATGGCGGCGCTGAAAAAAGAAATCACCGAGGCGCAAGAAGCGGTTTCACGAATCGAGAATGCCGGCTGGAAGCTTGCCGCCAAAAAACATCCTGCCGCCACCAGCGAACCCGGGCCGGTGGCGTTCGCGCGTTGGACTTTTGACGGTCAAACCAATGCGGTAATGACGGGTGAATTGCAAGGCGGGGCAAAGATCGGGAACGGGCGACTCCAGCTGCCCCAGCAAGGCGCGTTCTACAAAACGACTTCGCTTCCGCGCGACATTCGGGAGAAGACGCTTGAAGCCTGGGTGGCGCTTGCGGACTTGCAGCAGGGCGGCGGGGCAGCAATTTCCATCGAGAGTGAGGATGGCAGTATTTTCGACGCCATCGTTTTCGGCGAGGGGCAACCGAAGAAGTGGACGGCCGGGAGCAATGGTCTCGCGCGGACACGGGATTTGGAGGCGCCAGAGGAAACCGCGCCGTCCGGCGCGTTGGTCCACATGGCGATCGTTTATCGCCCGGACAACAGCATCGCCGTCTTTCGCAACGGCGAGCCTTACGGCAAGCCCTATACGCCCGGCAGCCCAATTCAAACTTACAAGGCTGGTAAGGCGCACGTTGTTCTGGGCATGCGACACAAGGGTGGGGGACGAGCTTGGTTGACGGGCGAGATCAAACAGGCCGCACTTTACGATCGGGCGTTAAGCGCGGAGGAAGTCGCCGCTTCCTTTCGATCAGGCGGGTTTTGGATTCCGCAATCCGAAGTCCTGGCCAGTCTCAGCGCAGAACAACGCACCGCGCGCGACGATGCGTTGGCGCGGATGAGAACTTCCCGGGAAGCGCTCGCCGCGGTGAAGCCACTGCCGGTGTCGTACGCCGGCAAGCGGGTCCAGCCGACGCCGACGACGAGGCTCCGACGCGGCGATGTGACCTCGCCGGACGAAGTGGTCACGCCTGGCGCGTTGTCGGCCATCGTGGATTTGAATCCGGAATTCGGTCTGGCGGCAGATGCGCCCGAGGCCCAGCGGCGGCTGAAGTTTGCTGCCTGGCTGGCGGACCCCGCCAATCCGTTGCCGGCGCGCGTGATGGTAAATCGCGTCTGGCATCTGCACTTCGGGCAGGGGCTGGTGGCGACTCCGAACGACTTCGGCGTGAGCGGCGCGCGGCCCAGCCATCCCGCATTGCTGGACTGGCTGGCGGTGCAATTCATTGAAGGCGGCTGGAGCGTGAAAGCGCTGCATCGGTTGATCGTGACCTCGGCGACGTATCGCCAGAACTCGGCAGCAAACGCGAAGGCCGCGGCGATTGATGCGGACGGCAAGCTGCTCTGGCGTTTTCCGCCGCGCCGGCTGGAAGGGGAAGTCGTGCGGGACGCCATGCTGGCCGTGAGCGGGCAAATTAATCTGGCAGTGGGCGGGCCCAGCTTCCGGCCGTTCGACACGTTGACGTTTCCGGCCAACGCTTATGTACCGGCGGACAAGCTTGCCCCGGAGTTTAATCGCCGCACGGTCTATCGCATGAACGTAAACTCAGGCAAGGAGCCGTTGATGGATGCGTTCGACTGCCCGGATCCTTCGGTGAAAACCCCGCGGCGCGGGGTCACGACCACGCCGTTGCAGGCGCTCGCATTGATGAACAATTCCTTCGTGCAACGTCATGCCGCTTATCTCGCCGAACGTGCGCTGACCGAGTCTCAGCAGGATTTGCCCGCGGCCGTGCAGGCGGCTTACCGGCTCGCGCTAGGGCGTTCCGCGACCGGATCCGAGACGAAGCGCGCGCTGGCTGCCGCGAAGGAACGCGGTCTGACGAACTTGTGCTGGGCGCTGCTGAACTCAACCGAATTTATTTATGTCCGTTAATTATCAACCACCATCGGGCCTTTCCGACCGAGGACCTTCCGTTCTCTCGCGGCGACACTTCCTGTGGAATACTGCCGGCGGGCTTGGCGGCATTGCGCTGGCGTGGCTGCTCAACCGCGAACAAGCGCGCGCCGCCGTGCCGGGCGTCACCTCGTCGGCGCGTCCACCGCACTTCGCACCCAAAGCGAAGCGCGTCGTGCAGATCTTTTGCTGCGGCGGGGTAAGCCACCTCGACACTTTCGACTACAAGCCGGAGTTGGAGCGCATGCACGGCAAGACCCTCGAAGGCAAAGGCGAGAATCTTGGCTTCTTCGGCCAGCCGGGGAAAGTGATGAAGAGCGCTTACGAGTTTCGCCAGCACGGAAAGAGCGGCGCGTGGGTGAGCAGCTTGTTGCCGCATTTGGCCGGGTGCGTTGATGATGTGTGCTTCATCCATTCGATGTATGCCAAGAGCAACAACCACACGCCGGCGTCATTCCAGATGAACAGCGGGTTCACATTGAATGGCTTTCCGAGCATGGGCGCGTGGCTGAGTTATGGGTTGGGCACCGAGAACGAAAACCTCCCGGCTTTTGTCGTGCTGCCCGATCCACGCGGCCTGATCGCGGGTGGTTCCATCAACTGGACCTCCGGTTTCCTGCCCGCAAATCACCAAGGCGTTCCGTTCCGGACGCAAGCGGGTGAACTGATCGCGGACCTGAACACGCCCGCGAACGTTCCGGCGGGTACCCGCACAGCCGACATGCAGTTGCTCGCCACCATGAACCGCGAGTTTGCCGAGGCGAATCCTGGCGACGGCGCTTTCGCGGCGCGCCTCCGGTCCTACGAACTCGCCGCCCGCATGCAGGCGAGCATTCCCGAAGCGACCAACCTCGACCGCGAATCCGAGGCGACGAAAAAGCTTTATGGCTTGGGGGAGGACGCGAACAAGGGCTTCGCCCGGAATTGCCTGATGGCCCGGCGGCTCCTGGAGCGTGGCGTCCGCTTTGTGCAGATTTTCAACGGCGGCGCATTCGGCAGCCCGCGCATCAACTGGGATGGCCACGAGAATCTCAAGGAGAATCACGACACCCAGGCGGCGACGATGGACAAGCCCGTGGCCGCGCTCATCCAGGACCTGAAGCAACGCGGCATGCTGGAGGACACCCTATTCGCCTGGGCGACGGAGTTTGGTCGGAGTCCCTCCACTCAGGGGATCAATTCGCCGGGTCGCGACCATCACCCGACGGCGTTCACCTGTTTCCTCGCGGGCGCCGGCGTCAAGCGAGGCTTCCGTTATGGCGTGACGGACGATGTGGGCTACTTTGTGGGCCAAGACAAAGTCACCATTCCGGACTTCCACGCGACGATTCTGCATCTCCTCGGCTTGGATCACGAAAAACTGACTTTCTACCACAACGGCATCAACCGCCGGTTGACTGATGTGCACGGGAAAGTCATCGAAGGCATCCTCGCCTGAAGACGTTTAGGTTCCCGCGCGGAACGAAGTCATGCATCGCCGAAAAGGAGGGCAGGTCTGCCTCGGTGATGGCGGGTCGTCCTCCTGGGCGGGTCCAGTAGGTGCGTCCGGCGTCGCCCATTTCCGTCAACCAGCCCCTTCCCATCCGGCAGGATATGTTCTCCAAATCCCAGTGAAATATGAAATCAGATTCTCCGTTAACACCCACTCCACCCAATGATGGGTTAAGCTTCCCTCTGGCACAGGCAGTATGGACAGGAACGAGGATCACCGGTATTGTTTTCATGAACCTTCGCAGTGGTCCATAGGTGTCTACTGTCGAGCCCTTGCGGAGTGTCGTTACGTCAAATGATGATAAGAAGCTTTCGCACATCGCAAGCGTCGCCCGGGAGGTCAACTCCCGGGTGGCTAAGGTGGCTGGTTTTCGCCGCCAACACGACGCTCCTTTGCGATTCGGCATTGGCGGCAGCCGTGGCGACTTTATATCTCGCGAAGCTGCCGCCCGCGACGGCGCATCCGGTGGACTTCGCCAAAGATATCCAACCCATCTTCGCGAAGTCCTGCCACTCGTGTCACGGTCCGGAAAAGCAAAAGGGAGAATTCCGTCTCGACTCAAAAGCCGCTGCGTTCAAGGGCGGCGAGAATTACACCCCGGCCATCAAGCCGGGCGACAGCGCAGGCAGTCCGCTGATTCACCTGGTTGCTGGCCTTGTACCCGACGCGAAGATGCCAGCGAAGGGCGAACCCCTGACCCCGGAGCAGATCGGACTTTTGCGGGCTTGGATTGATCAGGGCGCCGTCTGGCCAGATGACGGTCGGGCCGAAGTTGATCCGATCAAATCGCATTGGGCCTTCCAGTCGGTGCAGCGGCCTGCGGTGCCGGTGTCCGGGAATCGCAAATCCCCAATCGCAAATCCCATTGATGCCTTCATTGGCACCCAACTTTCCGACAACAAACTCTCGCCGTCCAACGAAGCTGACCGCGTGACTCTGATTCGCAGGCTTTACTTTGTAATGCTCGGGATGCCACCGACGCCGGTGGAAGTGGCGGCGTTCGAGGCGGATAAGAAACCGCATGCCTTCGAACGGCTGGTGGACCGGGTGCTGGCTGACTCGCGCTACGGCGAACGCTGGGCGCGGCATTGGCTCGACGTCATTCGCTTCGCCGAGAGCAACGGCTTCGAGACGAATCGGGAACGGCCGAATGGGTGGAAGTTCCGGGATTACGTCATTGCCGCATTCAACGACGACAAACCCTTCAACCAATTCATCCGCGAGCAGATTGCCGGCGATGCGCTCGGCGTGGATGTCGCCACCGGCTATCTGGTCGGCGGTCCGGTAGATATCGTGGGCAGCCCGGACATCGTGCTGACCTCGCAGCAGCGCGCCGATGAACTCGACGACATGGTGGGGACGACGGGCACGGCGTTTCTCGGGCTGACCCTCGGCTGTGCGCGTTGTCATTCGCACAAGTTCGATCCGATTTCACATAGCGAGTATTACTCCATGACAGCGGTCTTCGCGGGCGTGCGGCACGGCGAGCGCGCCTTGCCTTTGCCGGCGGAGCGACTGGCAGAAGTTGCGCACCTCGACGAGCAAATCAAGGCGCTGGAGAAAAAGCTCGCTCGCTTCCTTCCCAAAACCGTCGCGGCCAGCGCGGCGACGAACAACTCCGGCAAAACATTGCGGCCGCCGGTCGATTTCGCGCGCAACGAAGAAATCCTTCCGCCGGTCGAAGCGAAATTCGTCCGCTTCACGATTCTTGCGGCTTCCGGTGAGCCGTGCCTCGATGAACTGGAGGTCTGGTCCGGCGAACGCAACGTGGCGCTGGCGACCAACGGAACCAAGCCCACTGCTTCGGGGACGCTGGCAGGATACGAAATTCACAAACTGGAGCACATCAATGACGGGCGCACCGGGAACAATCGCTCGTGGATCTCCAGCGAATCAGGGGGCGGCTGGGTGCAACTGGAGTTCGCGAAACCCGAGCGCATTGAGCGGATCGTCTGGGGCCGCGACCGGGACGGGAATTTCAAGGATCGACTGGCTACGGCGTACCGCATCGAGGCTGCGGTCGAGCCCAATGCCTGGCAGCTCGTGGCTAGTTCTGATGACCGCGAACCGCTCAAGGGTAAGACCGAAAAACCGGCGGGCCCGGTTTACCACTTCGAGGACGCGCCATTGGCCGAGGCGGAGCAGGGCCGGCAATGGTTGGTGGAACTGGAGCGGACCCGGAAAGAGCGCGAGTCGTTGGCAAAAGCGCCGATGGTTTACGCCGGCAACTTCTCCCAGCCTGGCCTGACCTACCGGTTGCATCGCGGTGACCCGATGCAGAAGCGTGAGACCGTCGTGCCCGGAACGCTCGCGGTCTTCCAGCCGCTGACATTGGCGACGAACACGCCGGAGCAGGAGCGCCGGTTGCAACTCGCCGACTGGATCGCCAGCCCGGAGAATCCCTTGACCGCCCGTGTGCTGGTGAATCGTGTCTGGCAACACCACTTCGGCGTCGGCCTGGTGAGTACGCCGAATGATTTCGGAAAGAACGGCGCCAAACCGACGCATCCCGAATTGCTCGATTGGCTGGCCAGCGAATTGGTGGGGCAAGGGTGGAGCATCAAGAAACTGCAGCGCCAGATCCTTACCTCGGCAACGTGGCGGCAATCGAGTGCGCCACGGGAAGAAGCATTGAAGGTCGATGCGAGCAGTCGGTTGCTCTGGCGATTTCCGCCGCGCCGGTTGGAGGCTGAGGGCATTCGCGACAGCATTCTCGCGGTGAGCGGAAACCTCGACCGCACCGCGGGCGGCCCAAGTTTTTTCCTGCACGAGGTGGATCGCGAAAACGTTTACCACTATCACCCGAAGGAGAAGTTCACCCCCGCTGAGTCGCGCCGGATGGTTTACGCCTTTAAGGTGCGCATGGAGCAGGACGGCATCTTCGGCGCGTTCGATTGCCCGGATGGCAGCTTGGTGATTCCCAAGCGCAGCGTTTCGACGACTCCGTTGCAGGCGTTAAACCTGTACAACAGCCGGTTCGTGCTGCAACAGGCAGCAACGTTCGCCGAGCGCTTGCGAAAGGAAGCCGGCGAGGACAACACGGCGCAGGTGAAAAAAGCCTGGCAGTTGGCTTTCAACCGGTTGCCGGATCGGGCGGAAACCAAGCAAGCCGTCGCGTTTGCCAAGACCGAAGGATTACCCGCGCTTTGCCGCGCCATTTTGAACGCCAACGAACTGCTGTTTATTCCATGAACTGGTCGCTGCCATCGTTGAATAGCCCGCTGCTGAATCGCCGCCGGTTCCTGGCCGACACCGGTATCGGCCTCGGGGCGATCGCGCTCACTAGCTTGCTTAGCAAACAGGGGTTGCTGGCCGCGAGTGTGTCGGGGAAGGAATCGGTTCGTCCGGTCATTAACCCCGGCCATCCCTATGCGCCGCGGGTGCCGCATTTCACACCGCGGGCCAAGAACGTGATCGTCATCTTTTGCAGCGGGGCCTGCAGCCAGCTCGACACGTTTGATTACAAACCGGAATTGATTCGCCGCCACGGCCAGCCGATGCCGGGCAACGAGAAGCTGATCACTTTCCAGGGCGAACAGGGTGCGTTGACGAAAAGCCCCTGGGAATTTCGACCGCGCGGGCAAAGCGGAAAAATGATTTCCGATCTCGTGCCGCAACTCGGGGCGCTGGCGGACGACCTTTGCTTCATCCACTCGATGCAGGGGAAGACAAACACGCACGGACCCGGCGAGAATTTCATGTCCACCTGCAACGCGCTGGATGGTTTTCCGAGCCTGGGAGCCTGGGCCACCTACGCTCTCGGCACGGAAGAGCAAAGCCTGCCGGCGTACGTTGCGATTCCCGACCCGCGCGGCAAGCCGCAGAACAGCGTGAACAACTGGGCGCCCGGCTTTCTGCCCGCGGCGTTCCAAGGCACCGAGTTCAATGCGACGAACCCGATTCGAAATCTCGCGCGCCCGGAATCAATTCCCGCCAGCGCCGATGCGGCGACGCGCGGATTTCTTCAGCGCTTGAATGAGCGACACGCCGAGCGTTTTCCGGGCGACAGCGAACTCGCCGCGCGGATCGCGAGCTACGAACTCGCCGCGCGCATGCAACTCACCATTCCGGAGGTCGCCGATCTTGCCAGCGAACCGGCACACATCCTCAAGCTTTACGGGGCGGATGAAGGCGGCTCGAAGGTGAACGAGACGCGTGCGGCGTACGCGCGGAATTGCATCCTCGCGCGCCGGCTGGTCGAGAAGGGCGTCCGCTTCGTGCAGCTCTTCAACGGCGCCTATCAGACCGGCGGCGAAGGCGTGAGCAATTGGGATGGCCACAAGGAACTCTTCAAGCAATACAGCCTGCACGGCCCCGTGCTCGACCAACCAACGGCAGGATTGTTGATTGATCTCAAGCAACGCGGTCTGCTCGATGACACGCTCGTTGTTTGGTGCACGGAGTTCGGACGCATGCCAACCTTCCAGAAGGGGGCCCAGGGCCGCGACCACAATCCGGCCGGCTTTACCTGCTGGCTGGCGGGTGCGGGGGTGAAGAAAGGTTTCAGCTACGGCGCAACGGACGAGTTTGGCTACAAGTCCATCGAGAACATCGTCACGGTGTACGACCTGCACGCGACGATACTGCATCTGCTCGGGCTCGATCACGAACGGCTCACGTACTATCACAACGGTTTGGAACGCCGACTTACCGATGTGCATGGCCATGTGGTGAAGGGAATTCTTGTTTGATCCGTTCCCAATGGAAAACATCCAACATCGAACCTCCAACTGCCAACTTCGAGTGGCGGCGGAGGTGCACGTCCGCGCGTGCTTTAGAAGTTCAGCGTTGGCTGTTCGAGGTTGGAGGTTCCTGACAGTCCCTTTTGTCTTGGCCTTGATCCTTGGCCGCGCCGCGTCGGCTGTGGGCGCGCCGGTGGACTTCGTGCACGAGGTGCGGCCGATTTTGGAGAAGCATTGTTATGAGTGTCACGGGCCCGAGAAGCAGAAGAACGGTTACCGTCTGGATGTGCGCGATATTGCTTTGAAGGGCGGCGACAGCGGCGAGGCGGCGATCCGGCCCCACGACGCGAAGCAGAGTCCGCTCATCCGCTTTGTGAGCGGCGAGGACGAGGACATGGTGATGCCGCCGAAGAAAAGCAAAAAGCCGCGGCTCACGATGGCGGAAGTGGGCGTGTTGCGGGCGTGGATCAATGAAGGGCCGGCCTGGCCGGACGAATTTGCCGGGACTAAAAAGGACACCAAACCGCACTGGTCGCTCACCCCGCTGGTGAAGTTCGTGGTGCCGGAGGGCGTGACGAATCCGATTGATGCGTTCATTCACGCAAAACTGAAGGAGCAGCACCTCGCACCATCGCCCGAGGCGGATCGCCGGACGCTCATCCGGCGCGTCAGCTACGATCTCACCGGCTTGCCGCCCACACCCGAGGAAGTCGCCGCGTTCATCGCGGACAAGGACAAGCGGGCCTATGAGAAACTCGTCGAACGACTGCTCGCCTCACCGCGCTACGGCGAGCGTTGGGCACGGCATTGGTTGGATGTTGTGCATTACGGCGAGACGCACGGCTATGACAAGGATCAGCCGCGTTCCAACGCATGGCCGTATCGCGATTACGTCATTCGCAGCTTCAACGAGGACAAGCCGTACGCGCGCTTCGTGCAAGAGC
>JANOHH010000807.1:0-2080 GCA_031406395.1 Verrucomicrobiota bacterium
GTTTACATCTTCAGCACGCAGGTGAAGGAATTCCTCGGACTCCAGGTGGACAAAGTTCCGGCGGACTTCCTCGAAAAGATTGTTTTCCTCGTGCAGCACCTTGACCGTATTCATTGGCCCTCCCTGGCCATGGCGTTGGTGGCGCTGGCCTTCATCAAGTTGTGGCCCGGCCCCTGGGCCCACCGCGTCCCTGCCTCCATCGTGGTGGTCGTGCTCGGCACGGTCGGGGTGGCGCTCTTTCACGTGGACGTGGCCACCATCGGCAGCCGGTTTGGAGCGAATGCAATTCCCCAAAGCTTGCCCATGCCGCACTGGCCGGCGATTGATCTGGCCCAGATCAAAAACCTCATCCGCCCGGCCTTCACCATCGCGATGCTGGCCGCCATCGAGTCCCTCCTGTGCGCCGTCGTGGCGGATGGCATGATCGAAGATCGCCACGATTCCAACCAGGAACTCATGGCGCAGGGACTGGCGAATATTGGCAGCGCGCTCTTTGGAGGATTACCGGCCACGGGTGCGATTGCCCGCACCGCGGCCAATGTTCGCAGCGGGGCGCGCACGCCGGTGGCCGGCATGATTCACGCGCTGACGATACTCGCGGTAATTCTTGTGGCGGCGCCGGTGGCGAAATTCATTCCCTTGCCCGTTTTGAGTGCCGTGCTGGTGGTCGTGGCGTTGAACATGGGGGAGTGGAGCAACTTTGCCCGCCTCCGCAAGTGGCCGAAGAGCGACGCGCTGGTGTTCAGTTCCACGTTCGTCCTGACCGTGGTGGCGGACATCACCGTGGCGGTGGAAGTGGGCATGGTGCTGGCCGCAGTGCTGTTCATCAAACGTGTTTCCGAGACCACCCAGATTACTGCCGTGGACGAGCGCGTGATGGACCTCCCGCCGCAGGATTCACTCGTGGGCAAGCAAGTACCCAAAGGTGCGCTCGTTTATCAACTGGCAGGGGCGTTCCTGTTCGGCACGGCGGACAAGCTGGAGAACACGTTGGAGCGGTCCCATGAGGAGCCGGAAGTATTGATCCTCGGCATGCGGCGCGTGATGGCAATGGATGCGACGGGATTGAACGCACTGGAGGAACTGCACGCCAAATTGCGGCGCCGCGGACGCTGGTTATTACTGGCGGGCGCCCACACGCAACCGCTGATCGTGATGCAGAATGATGGTTTCGTGGAACGCCTCGGCGAGGAAAACGTCTGCGAGAATCTGGACACCGCGTTGGCGCGCGCCCGGCAATTGATCGCGACCCGGTAGAACGAACCTACGGTAATTCTTGCAGACGGATGCGGCGATATTCCATTTGCCCACGGTCGGCTTCGAGGCCGAGGGGGCCGGTTGCCGGAACCTTGAGCGCGGCTTCCAGCACTTCGCCATTGCACGTCCCGTGCGCAACCCCGTTGGTGACCGTCACGACGACTTCGTTCCAATCCTGCGCTCGGTATTTTTTCAATTCCTTGTAGGGTCCGGCCACCAGATAATCACGACATTGCAGCTGGGGTTGACGGATGAAGATGCCGCTGTCCGCGTTCACGCTGGCGCGGAATTCCAACTTAAGGATGAAATCCTTGGAGAACTTCTGCTTTGTCCACAACTGCCGGAGGTGCGGGCCGGCTTCCGCCCGGTACGGGTTCACGACCAGTAAACCATTCGTGGCCGTGTAACGACCATCATTGCTCGTCATTTTGCCGTCAAAATTATTGGTCAAATAGCCCCAGCCGGTGAGGTCGTGGCCGTTGAACAGGCTGACAAATCCTGGCTCGAGCTTGAAGTCATCGGCCCGTGCCAGGTTTAACAACGCAATGCCCAGGAACAATGCCACGTGGCGAATCCCAAACGAGTGAGTTGATTTCATAAGGCTGCGAGCTGGATAACGCTCGAAGACTGAATAAACCGCGCCGCTGAGGCAAGGTGAAATCCAGCATTTACCGGCTTGTGAAATTTGTCGCCACACCAGTGTCCCTCCAGTTCGTGGCGTGGTTGAAGCGGCCTAAAGCAAACCGATCTGCCCCGCGTTGTCTCAGCCAAATGGTGGCATCCGGAAGACTGGTTCAAAAAGGATCGCCGTGATGATGCGCTG
>JANOHH010000819.1:0-2008 GCA_031406395.1 Verrucomicrobiota bacterium
TGCTGCCGGAGGAAAAGGACGAGGACGGCGCAGTGAGTCTGGTTGCGGATTAGAGCGAGACCCCACGTTTCCATGGCAGAAAGTCATCCTGACCGAGGGCGACGGCTTTGGGCACGTATTTCCCACTGGCCGTGGCGATGCTCAGGTCGAGCAGCTCCGCGCCCATCTCCTCCACGGTTTTTTCCCCGGTGATGATGGGGCCGGCATCAAAGTCGATGATGTCCCCCATACGCCGGGCGAGCGCGGTATTGGTGGAGATTTTTAGTGTCGGGCAGGTAATGTTTCCGGTGGGCGTGCCCAGACCCGTGGTGAAGAGGATCAGATTGCAGCCGCAGCCGGCAAGCGCGGTGGTGGATTCGAGGTCGTTACCCGGCGTGCAAAGCAGGTTCAGGCCGCGCTGGATGATGGGTTCGGGGTAATCAAGCACAGCCACCACCGGCGAGGTCCCGCCCTTTTTCGCCGCGCCCGCCGACTTGATGGCGTCGGTGATCAATCCGTCGCGGATGTTGCCCGGTGACGGGTTCGCGTCGAAGCCGCTGCCGCAGGCCTCCGCTGCGCGCTGATAGCGGCGCATCAGATCGGCGAATTTTTCCGCCGTGGCGGCGTCCACGCAGCGGTCGCAGAGGCTTTGCTCAATGCCGCAAAGTTCGGGAAACTCGCTGAGCACCGGCGCGCCGCCGAGCGCGACGAGCAAGTCTGCGACCTGGCCCAGCGCCGGATTAGCGGAAATGCCGGAGAAACCATCGCTGCCGCCGCATTCGACCCCGACCACCAGGTCGCTAAGTGGCGCGGGGCGGCGCGTCTGGCGGTTCGCCTCCGCCACCCCGAGGAAGGTGGCCTTGATCGCGCGCTCCATCATGTCGCGCTCCGATTTACTCTTCTGTTGCTCGGAGATGTGCAACGGCTTGCGGAAATTTGGGTTGCGCTTCGCGAGCTCCCGTTCCAGGAGGCTGACCTGGGCGTTTTGGCAGCCGAGGCTGAGCACGGTTGCCCCGGCGACATTCGGGCTGTTGACGTAACCTGCAAGCAAGCCGCAGAGCGTTTCTGCGTCGTGGCGCGTGCCGCCGCAGCCCATGCCGTGCTCGAGGAATTTCACGCCATCAACATTGGGAAAGAGCCGCGGCAGGGTGGCGCCACCATTGTCAAACCCCAAAGCCTCGACGGCCTCCCGCGAGGCCTCGCCCCGCCAGGTATCCGCCAGCCGGGCGGCGAAAGCCTGATACGGCGTGCTCTGTTCGTAACCGAGAATTTTCACCAACGCCTCGCGCATGAAAGCGAGGTTGCGGTTCTCGCAAAACACCAACGGGATCACGAGCCAGTGGTTCGCCGTGCCCGCGGGTCCATCGGGGCGGATGAAACCATCGAACGTACGGTCACGCCAGCACGCGACTTCTGGCGGAGTCCAGACATACGCGCCGCGCTTGGCGCCGAAGCTGTCCGTGGCGTGCTGCACATTCTGCGGCGTGAGCAGCGCGCCCGCGGCCACGTGTTGGGTTGCCCGACCTACGGTCACCCCATACATCGTGACGCGGTCGCCAGCGGTGAAGTCGCGCGCGGCGAATTTCTGCCTGGCCGGGATGGCCTCGCGCAGGGTCCAGCCCTGTCCGTCAAGGGTGATGTTCGTCCCTCCGGCGAGGTCCTGCAGCGCGACGATGGCGTTGTCGGCGGGATGTATGCGGGTGACGAGGCGGGCTGTGGGCATGGTGATTTACCGGACGGCGGACTCGGGTTGAAATCGTAACATGAAATCCTCCGCAGTCTATCTCGAATGTCCAAAGCGCTCTAATCGGATGCGACAGGAAGTCGGTAGGGGCATGGCTGGAACTAAGCCGGATTGATGAACACCTTGGCGAAGCGGTGAGCATGGACGAGTCGGACGAGTCTGTATTTGCTCATCGGCATGACCCGTGGACCCCGAAGCGGACCTTGTGACTTACTGAGAGGATTCCATTGTCGTGGTGCGAGCAAAACTAGAGAGGACTGTGCGATCAAAACTAGAATGAGCGAG
>JANOHH010000846.1:0-1744 GCA_031406395.1 Verrucomicrobiota bacterium
TCGATGTCGAGCCGGCCGGCGGCGGCTTCGGCGGCAAGAAAGGCGGCGGTGCGTTGCCGGCCCGCGCGCGGACCCGCCTCATAGACCATGCGGCTTACTTCCGGACGGGTTGCGGAAGCCGCATGGAACCGTCGGCGGTGCGGCTCGTTAAAAATCCGGAGTCGGGTTACACCCCATAGCACAGCATCCGCCCGCAACCTAATGTGTTGCCGGTGACAAAACGGAAATCGAATTTGAAACCACGATTATGAAATATAAAGAATTACTCCTCACCTTTCTCGCCCTCGCCGCCGTCACGGCGGGCTGCGACAAGGAAACGACCACGTCGCAAAAGATTGAAAAACTTCAAACCGAAACGAAAGCAGCCACGCAGGATTTGAAGAACTATACCTTCGCGCAGAAAACCGAATTCACCGACAAAATGCGGGCCCAGTTGGCCGAGATCAACCTGGAGCTGGACCAGCTTGCCGCCAAATTCGAAAAGTCGAGCGACGCGGCCAAGGCCGAAGCCCGACCCAAACTGCAAGCCCTCCGCGAGAAGGCGGACCAGTTGGGCAAGCAACTGGACGAGGCCAGGAACGCCACCGAGCCCACCTGGGAGAGCGTAAAAGCCGGCTCCAAGAAGGCCTTCGACGAATTTAAGGTCGGGTTCAACCAGGCCCGCCAGTGGGTGAGCGAAAAGATCGCGCCGTGAGGTGGCGGTGACGGGCTGCGGGCGAGAAGCAATTAGTAAATGTCGGTAAACAAAAAACAAAACAAAAACGAAAGAAACAAAAATGAAAAACACATCTGTAAGTAGGAACAAAACTGTAAATGTCCGAGGATTGGTGATTGGCCTCGCGGTTGCCCTCATATTCGCAAGCCATGACGCGACCGCAGTACAAACGCCAGTAGCTCTGGGATCGTCCGCCACATTTGGGGTTCTGGCCGGGACCACGGTCACTACGATTCCTACCACCACCATCAATGGTGATCTTGGGGTGTTCACGGGCAATACGGTGAGTGGAGCTCCGATCGTGAACGGGACGACGCATTTGGGCGATCCGACCGCCGCCCAGGCCCAATCCGACCTGACCATTGCGTATAACGACGCCGCCGGGCGAACCCTGGGCGCGATCAGTGTGTCCGGAAATCTCGGCGGGCAAACTCTCGCGCCGGGCCTTTATACATCCGCAATCTCGCTGGAGATAACGTCCGGAGATCTCACGCTCGACGCCTTGGGCGACCCGAATGCGGTCTGGATCTTCCAGATGGGGTCCACCCTCGTCACGACCGTCGGTCGCCAGGTGATCCTGAGCGGCGGAGCCCAGGCGGCCAACATCTTTTGGCAGGTTGGCAGTTCAGCGACGATTGGCGGGAGTTCCGTCTTCAAGGGAACCATCATGGCGGATCAATCAATCACGATGAATACCGGCGCGACACTGGACGGCCGGGCATTGGCGCGGATTGGCGCGGTGGCATTGGACGCAAATACCCTCACAGTCCCAAATACCCTCACAGCCGCTGTCGTATTGGTATCCGCCGCAGCGGTCAGTGGCACGTACTCAGATGCTGCCGGGCAATCCGTCAATCTCGCGACCAAGACCATAACGATTCCCACTTCAGGCAGCATGCAGTTCTATCGTATCCGGTCAGGCACCGCGCTTACGATGACGAGCATCACCATCTCCGGTGGCAACGTGGTAATAACCTACAATTGAGCAATTCCGACAGGTTTATGAGCGTGCGCCCCACAGTCCTAAAA
>JANOHH010000893.1:0-2566 GCA_031406395.1 Verrucomicrobiota bacterium
TGTCACCGAACTGCGCCAAGCCATCGAGGCATTCATCGCGGCATACAATCCCAAGGCCAAACCTTTCAAATGGCGCAAGCGAGAGGTCAAAGGATCGCAACTCCGAAATACTATCGTCAACCTACGCAATTAAGCACTAGGTGTCGCCGCGAGAACGCGGCAGGCCGAACCTTGGAATTGCTTCACCCACAAAACCGATTACCGTTGGCGCCGTGAGTTCAAACGTGGAATCCATTGGCATCATCGCCGGTAACCGTTCGCTCCCGCTGCTCTTTGCCCGCCAGGCTCGCGCGGCAGGCGTAACGCGCATTGTCGCCGTTGCGTTCGAGGGTGAGACGGATCCCGCCATCGCTGGCCTGGTGGATGAAGTCGTCTGGGTCAAGGTTGGCCAACTCGCCAAAATGATTTCCGCCTTCACCGATCGAGGGGTGAAGCAATGCGTTATGCTCGGCCAGATCGCGCCGAAGAACCTTTACAACGTTCGACCTGACTTCCGCGGCATGACGGTCTTGTTCAAACTAAAGGAGCGGAACGCGCACACGATCTTTGGCGCGATTGCCAGCGAGCTAGAAAAAGATGGCGTTGAGTTAATCGAAGCGACGCCCTGGTTGCAACCGCTGATGCCGGGTGCAGGCTTCCATCTTGGGCGAAAATTATCCGCCGTCCAACGCGGAGATGTGGCGTTTGGTTTTGGTTTGGCGAAAGAAGTTTCCCGACTGGACATCGGCCAGCTCGTGGTGGTGAAAGAAGGCACGGTGCTGGCCGTTGAGGGCTTTGAGGGCACGGACAAATGTCTGGCCCGCGGCGGCGAACTCGCAGGAAAAGACGGTGGTGCAGTAGCGGTGAAAGTGGCTAAACTGAATCATGACATGCGTTTTGATGTGCCGTGTCTTGGCCCACAGACTCTCGAGACGTGCTCACGCTTCGGCGTGGCCGTGCTCGCGGTGGAAGTAGGAAAAACCTTGTTGCTGGAAATGGAAGCATGCGAGGCACTGGTAGAAAGGCATAAACTTTCTCTGACGACTGCAGCATGTAAATAATATGTAAATAACATATAAGCAATTACGTATGAATGTTTCTGCTTTACAAAAACGATTGATGGCGACCAACAGACTTGGGGATTGCTCCGAGTGCTAAACGTATTTTCAAAGTGAATTGCTGATTGTAGGTAATCGGCAACAGTGAGCGGGCCATGGTTTGGTTGCCATCGTGCAGGCCGTAGATATCAGGAAATCAGGTTCTTAAGCGCCAGACTTATTGAGAAACAAAATCAGGCAACCGGAGACACACATTGAGTTGTGTATTTGCCGATGCTGCTTGAAATGAGGTTTACAATTTAATGTACAATTATCCGAAAACTTACGATGTCCTTGTTGTGGGTGCGGGGCACGCAGGGGTTGAAGCAGCCCTAGCTGCGGCGCGGATGGGCTGCTCTGTTCTCCTGCTTACGACAAATGCTGATACCATTGGTCAGATGTCATGCAATCCTGCCATTGGTGGTACAGCCAAGGGGCACTTGGTAAGAGAAATTGATGCGTTGGGTGGAGAGATGGGGCGTAATGCCGACTTGACTGGAATCCAATTTCGGATGCTCAATACAAAAAAAGGTCCCGCCGTCTGGTCTCCGAGAGCTCAATGTGACAAGAAGGCCTATCAATTCAGGATGAAGTGGGTTTGTGAGAAGCAACCCAATCTCGATGTGAAACAAGGAAACGTCACTAGCATATTCTTCTATAAGTCTTCTACCCGCGGTGTGAAGACCTCCATCGGTGTTTGTTATTTGAGCAAGACCGTGATCATTACCACCGGCACATTTCTGCATGGCTTGATGCACATCGGAAGCGAAAAGGAACATGGTGGCCGAGCAGGTGAGCCGGCAGCAGTTGGAGTTTCTGCTTCTCTGCAAGAGATCGGAATTGAACTCATGCGGCTCAAAACTGGAACGCCACCTCGCTTGTTGGCAAGGACGATCGACTTCTCGAAACTTGAAGCACAAGGTGGAGATGACCCGATTCCATTTTTTAGCTTCTGGCCTCATGATGCGTTCCACGTGGAACAATCCAAGAGGTCGCCGAAACCCGAAACCCGAACCCAAACATTTCCTTCTGGATCGATCCTCGAAGCGGGTGGAGGTCAAAAAAGCTGCTTCCTCACTCGGACCACCACTAGGACTCAGAAAATCATCAAGGATAATATTCATCTATCACCCATGTACTCTGGTGAAATCGTTGGGGTTGGACCGAGATATTGTCCTTCAATAGAGGACAAAATCATCAGATTCAAGGATCGAGAGACTCATCAGATTTTTCTAGAACCCGAAGGTATCGCAACAGATGAAATCTACATTAACGGACTTTCAACCAGCCTCCCATACGAGGTGCAGATCGAACTCGTGAGGTCAGTGATCGGGTGCGAGAATGCTGAAATCATCCGACCGGCTTACGCTGTGGAGTATGATTTTGCTCCTCCCACCCAACTTCGACCCACTCTGGAAACGAAATTGTGTGAAAACCTTTATCTTGCAGGTCAAATTAATGGCACATCTGGATATGAGGAGGCGGCAGCG
>JANOHH010000929.1:0-1200 GCA_031406395.1 Verrucomicrobiota bacterium
GCCCCGCCCCAACGCCCAGCCGAGAAGAAGAGTGGCCGCACACAAGGCTGCACGGTGGTGGCCGGTTGAAATAACTGAGGTTGCGACTTGCCGGGAAATGATTTTTGGATTCAACTGGTTGCGTGATTCAACCCGAGGACATCGTGGAAGGCGAGTGGGCCGACTGGTATCGGCTCACCCCGCTGGAGCGCTGGCACGAAAGCCAGAAACTCTGGGTGGCATATCAGCAAATGGGAGGTTCTCTTGATCCCGAACCCGATCCGCAAAGTCCTTTCTACGATGGCCGCCCGACAGGTACGCGCCCTGTTGATGGGCGGACAGGCCTGCGTGTTTTACGGCGCGGCGGAATTTAGCCGCGATACCGATCTGGCCGTGCTCGCCGACCCGGAGAACCTCGAGCGATTGCGAGAGGCCCTGCGCGAACTGCAAGCGGACTGCATCGCCGTTCCTCCCTTTGAACCGGATTATCTGCATCGGGGGCATGCGATTCACTTTCGTTGTCGCCATCCCGAAGCCACCGGCATGCGCGTGGACGTGATGTCGGTGATGCGCGGGGTGGATGAGTTTTCCCGGCTCTGGCAACGCCGTGTGGTGCTGGCGGATGCCGAGGGCACTACCTACGAATTGCTCGCGCTGCCGGATTTGGTGCGGGCAAAAAAAACCCAACGGGGAAAAGACTGGCCGATGTTGAAACGTCTGGTGGACGCCGATTTCTTGACGAATCGCAGCTCCGCCACGCCGGAGCAGACGCGCTTCTGGTTGCAGGAGCTGCGGACGCCGGAACTCCTGGTGGAACTGGCCGGCCGGGAGCCGGAGATTGCGAATCATTGCCGGAGGGCGCGGGCGTTGATTTCCTTCGCGTTAAACGGCGACGCGCTGGGATTGACCGAGGCACTGGACGCCGAGGAAAAGTTGGAACGCGAGCGCGACCGGATTTATTGGATGCCCCTCCGGGCGGAATTGGAACGTTTGCGGCACTCGAAGATTTAATATGGCTTTCAAGGATTTTCCCGAACAGGAGCAGGGCGTCACGTTGTTGCAACGTTCATTACAGCGCGGACGGCTGGGGCATGGCTATTTGTTCTTTGGCCAGCAACTGGATGAACTCGCGGCGCTGGCACGTACGCTGGCCAAGACGCTAAACTGTGAGCAACCAGTACGGGTTGACGGCGTGGCGGTGGATTGTTGCGATGAATGTCC
>JANOHH010000949.1:0-2173 GCA_031406395.1 Verrucomicrobiota bacterium
GGAAAACCTTTCCTCGCCCGGCAAATTCAGCGGCGTCAGTTTCACTTTGCGGAAGGGGGAGATTCTGGGTTTCGCCGGCTTGGTGGGCGCGGGCCGCAGCGAAGTGGCGCAAGCCATCTTCGGCGCTGACCCCAAAGCGACCGGCCGCGTCTTCGTTCACGGGCAGGGATTGGCGCTCGGCTCGGTGACAAAATCGCTCGCGGCGGGCATTGGCTTTTTGCCGGAAGATCGCAAGCGCATGGGCCTGGTGCTTTCGATGAACTGCCGCGAGAACACGTCGCTCGCCATTCTGCCACGCCTGAGTGTAGGCGGATTCGTGAAGCGCGGAGCGGAACGCGCCCTGGCGCAGCGTTACTCCGACCAGTTGCGTGTCAAAACGCCGTCCATCGAGGCGACGATTTCCGGTTTGAGCGGCGGCAACCAGCAGAAGATTGCGCTGGCCAAGTGGCTCGCGCGGGAATGCGACATCCTGATCGTGGACGAACCGACGCGCGGCGTGGACGTGGGCGCAAAGGCGGAAATCCACGCGTTGCTCGACGAACTCGCCTGCCAGGGTCTCGCCCTGTTGGTCATCTCCTCCGAATTGCCCGAAGTGATGAACCTGAGCCGCCGCATCCTGGTGTTGCGCGCCGGTCACGTCGCGGGTGAACTCACGCGCGATGAATTTTCCCAGCCGAATCTGATGCGGCTCATGGCCGGGGTGGAAGCCCGGGCAGCGTAATCGAAGGCAAAGGTGTTTTCGGGATTGCCGCTTTGCGTTGTGAGCCAGCGATTGGAATGGCTATTGGACCCGGTGCGAGTTGGCAGCGGCACGAAGCCGGTGGCGTGCTTTTTAGAAAAATGCTTAACGCTCCGGCAAACCATCCCAATGCGAACTATCTTGGTGACTCTATGAAATAAAACTCGAGTTTGGCCAGACGAACTTCTTCGAGCGGAAGCCACACGCTGGTCGCGGCGAAGCTCTATTCTGAATGCATGAACTTGGTGACTTGAATTTGGTCGTCCCAATTCAACTCGGGCACGAGTTCCTTTGTCCTTTTTATGTGTGACTCCGCAATAGCCCAATGTGAATCCTCCGGATTGTCGTTCGCTATACGCTTCGCAACGAACTGCGCAAAATGATGTGCCTTTGCCTTTTGCTGGCGCGCAGCTGGAAATTTGCAGCCCTCCGGAGCCTTCGCTTCCGTGGCCCTCTCGTAACACCAGAGTTCGCGCTTCGGGTCGTTCCTGATTTGGTGATAGATTCGACCCAAATCCGTATAGACTAACGTAAGGTCGAGGGAGAAGTGTTGATGTCCATTGATTATGGACTCAAGAGTCTGTTTCCCGGCCTCGAGCGCACCGAGCTTCAGCGCAACCTCCGTGAACAATGAGAGGCGCCGCGGATTCTCTGGCTCGCTCTTGAATTCTTGGAATACTTTTCCCAAGTATTCGGGGATAATCTTGGCTGCGTCATCTATTCTCCCCACCGCGCGCAGATTGGCAACTTCAGTGCGCACCGTCTCGCATCCGGCAAGCCAAACCATTTCTCTACGGAGGGCGTCTTTTTCTATCGTCGTGACTGGTACATCCTTCTTTGGCTTAAGGAGCCTACTGAAAAATCCACTGAAAAATCCACCTGCTTTCGGAAATGTCGAACTTAAAGATTTTCGCAGGGCATCATACGACGTAGGCCTTTCTTTCGGGTTGGGTGCGAGCATGGACAAGATTAGCTGGCGAGTAGCTACTGGCACGTCCACCGTCCGAAGTAACGCATCAGCATCGGCGAAATACGAGAATGACATCAGCATTTCTACCGGTGGGCAGCCCTTTCGGAACGGTAGCTTGCCGGTAACCAATTCGAGAAAAAGCATACCAAGAGAAAAAACGTCCGACGCCACTGAAGATCGATAGCCCCGTACGAACCGTTCCGGAGCCATGTACAGGATTGTTCCCATGTTGTTGAGCGTCTTCATGCATGCGTCGTCGGACGGCGGCATGCCCGCAATCGCGTTTAGTTGCGGTTGCTTAATCGAAGCAATCCCCCAGTCGGCTACCATGAACCGGCGTGCGTAGAAGCTATCCGCGCCTTGCCGCTTCATACGGTCTAGATCAAGCTGATAAAGGATGTTCTCCGGTTTCAAGTCGAGGTGCAAATGGCTCCTGATGTGCCAGCCAGCTCGAAGGCTGCCGA
>JANOHH010000993.1:0-3017 GCA_031406395.1 Verrucomicrobiota bacterium
TCGGCAGCCAGGCGTGGTTCGGTTTCAGCGGGGGGACGGGTGGTTTATTCAACAATCACGATGTCGAGAGCTGGAGTCTGAGCCTGAATGCGTATGCGTTGCCGGCTCCGCCGGTGCTTACCTCTCCGGGCAACGAGACCACGGTTCTGGGCAGCGCGGTGAATCGCCAGTTGCAGGCCACCGATCCCAACGGCGATTTATTGACGTGGAGCGCCGCGGGATTGCCAACCGGGCTGGCCATCAATCCGACCTCCGGGCTGATCTCGGGCACCCCGACGGTGGGCGGAGTCTATTCGCCAAACGTGACCGTGACGGACGGTAACACCCCGCCGGTGAGCGCCGGCTTCACGTGGACCATTGACGATGTGCTGACCGTCCAACCGCTCAGCGGAGTGGCCGTCGTGGCGGGCACCACGGTTTCACTCACCGCCCAAGCCAGCGGGGGACTGAATCCACAATACCGGTGGAACTTCGGCGACGGCAGCCCGGACACCGCCCTCTCCAGTTCACCCGCGACCTCGCACCTGTTCTCCACGCCGGGCCGGTATCTGATCACGGTCACGGTTCGGGATGCCACGGCACGCGAGGTGACCGCCAGCTATCGTCAGGCGGTGTACGCGCCTTTGACCGCGGCGCGACCGACGGCGTCGTCGAGCATCGCTTACGAACCGCGTTCCGGCGCGAACTCGCGGCTGTGGGTCGTCAATCCGGATAACGACAGCGTGACGGTGTTCGACACGGTCACGCGTGCGAAACTAGCCGAGGTGAACGTCGGCCGCGCTCCACGCACTCTTGCCGTCGGCCCCGATGGTCGCGTTTGGGTGGCGCATGCGGAGTCTGCGATGCTTACCCTCTTACGCCCTGATTACTCCCTGGCCCAGACCGTGACGCTTCCCCGCGGTTCGCGGCCGTTCGGTGTGGTGTTTGACCCAGCCGGTCTCCATGCCTATGTTGCGCTGGAAAACGCCGGCCGGATTCTCAAACTGGATCCCAGCACGGGCGCGGTCATCGCCTCGTTGGATGTCGGCCTGCATGTGCGGCATCTCTCGGTCACCGCGGACGGCGCGCAGATTCTCGCCACCCGTTTTGTCACGCCGCGACTGCCCGGCGAAGGCACCGCCATCGTGCAAACGAGTGTGAGCGGGGTGGATTACGGTGGGGAAGTGCTGGCCATTAACACGGCGACGTTCGCTGTCGAAAGCACCATCATTCTCAAACACAGCGAGGCCCCGGACACGTCGAACTCCGCCAAGGGCATCCCCAATTACCTTGGCGCCGCCGCGATCTCGCCGGACGGTCAAACCGCGTGGGTGCCCTCGAAGCAAGACAACATCAAGCGGGGCGCTTTACGCAATGGCGCCACACTCACGCATGACATGACCGTTCGCAGCATTGCCTCGCGCATCGTCCTAGCGAGCCGGTCCGAGGATCTCGCCGGTCGCATTGACTTCGACAACGCGGGCATCGCCAGCGCCGCCGCGTTTTCTCCCAACGGTGTGTTCTTCTTCACTGTGCTGGAAGGCAGTCGCGAAGTGGCCGTGGTGGATGCCTGGGGTAAGCAGGAGGTGTTGCGCTTCGACGCGGGCCGGGCACCACAAGGCTTGGTCCTATCGCCGGACGGCCGGACGCTGTTCGTCCACAACTTCATGGATCGCACCGTGAGCATCCACGACCTGAACACGCTGGCCGATGGCGCGGAGACCCGGCCGCCCGCGCCGGTGGTGCTGAATTGTGTCACCACCGAACAACTCAATCCGACCGTGCTGATGGGAAAGCAGTTCTTCTACGACACGCGTGACAACCGCGTGGCCTTCCAGCAATACGTCAGTTGCGCCGGTTGTCATAATGATGGCGGGCAGGACGGTCGAGTGTGGGACTTCTCGCAGTTTGGCGAAGGCTTGCGCAACACAATCACGTTGCGTGGCCACGGCGGCACTGCCCAAGGCCCGCTCCACTGGACCGGCAATTTCGACGAGGTGCAGGATTTTGAAGGTCAGATCCGAAACTTCGCCCTCGGCACCGGACTGATGAGCGATACCGATTTTCACACCGGAACGCGTTCCCAATCGCTCGGAGATCCAAAAGTGGGTATCAGCGCGGACCTCGATGCACTGGCGGCGTATGTCAGTTCACTGACGGCGAATGGCGACAGCCCGGATCGGGCCGCGGACGGCAGCCTTACCAGTGCCGCCCGGGCCGGGCAGGCCGTGTTCAACCAACAGAACTGCGCACAATGCCACGCCGGCGCGCAGTTCACGGATAGCGCGCTCGGCGTTTTCCACAACGTCGGAACGCTCAAGCCAGCGAGCGGCCAAAGGATGGGCGCGACGCTTACGGGCCTCGACACGCCGACCCTGCTGGGGCTGTGGGTGACGGCGCCCTACTTGCATGACGGTTCAGCTGCGACATTGGAAGAGGCGGTGGCTGGCCATGGCGGGGTCAGCTTGAATGCCACGGAGATGGGCGACCTGGTCGCCTTCCTGCGCCAGCTTGATGACGTTGGTATCGCACCCCCTCCGGCCACGGCCACCTGGGCGAATCCAGCCCCCATCACTTACGGTGCATCCTTGACCACGGTGCAATTGAACGCGACCGCCAACGTGCCGGGTACATTTTCTTACAGTCCCGCGCTTGGAACTGTGCTCAACGCCGGTAACGGCCAGGTGCTGTCCGTCACGTTTACGCCGAATGACCTGCTCAGCTACGGGCCCGTGTCCGCCAGCGTGAACGTCGACGTCCGCAAAGCTCCACTGAGCATCAGCGCGCCAACTGTGGGTAAGGTCTACGGCGCGGCGATGCCTCCGTTGACGCCGGTGTATTCTGGTTTTGTGAATGGCGATGGGATTTCCAGCCTGGACACCCCGGTCATGGTGAACACGACCGCTACGGCCGCCAGTCCGGTGGGGACGTACGCTATTACCGCCGGCGGCGCGGCGGACGCGAATTATGTCATCAGCTACACCAGCGGCTTGTTGACCGTGAACCCGGCTGGCTTGACCGTCACCGCCCAGAACAAG
>JANOHH010000998.1:0-3746 GCA_031406395.1 Verrucomicrobiota bacterium
CGAGCCGTTCCCAAAAACTTGCGCGCGGGAAGTTGAGGGCTTCGGATGCCGCGGAGGGTGCACTCATCGGAATGGCCATCGGCGCGGGAGGCAGTCCGGCGTCAACGCTGCCGGCCACTGGTGGCACGCCGGATTCATACCCGGATATCAGCGGTGCGCCCGCGGCGAAAGCGGCACTGCTACTGGCATTTGCTGGCGCGGTGGAGCCGGGCATCGACGCTGGCGGCGGGGTGGTCGGACGCTCGGGCATTTCACGGCGGAAGCTGCCGAACGCCGCCGTGATCGCCACGCCCAAGCCCCACAGACCGGTGAGGGCAAAGGTGACCAAGCCGAGAATGGGCACAAGGTACAGCAGCGTAAGCATCAGACTGCCGATGAGAAATGCCACCACCGGCTTTATCACCTGCGTCGTCCCGAAAGCGCGCCCCAGCGACTGGCCGAGGTATTCGAGAAACGCCACCTTGCCGACCAAAGCCCCAAAGAAGAGGGCGGCCACGAGGAACGGAATAACCACCACCCCGACGCCGGTCGCTGCCAGAATCAGGAAGATCAAGGGGAGAAGAATTTTGGTGAGTAACCCGATCAGAAAAGTTGTCGCAGGTCGCCGGGTGATTTCGGCGAGACAGATTTCCACGGGTCGCGGAAAGGCCACCGCCAGGAGCAGATAGAACAGAAAAAACGCCCCGGCCACTATCCACACCCAAGCGAGCCCTGGCGCGAGCGCCAGCGGGCGCAGTTTGAATACGCATTGTACCACCCACTGCTTCAGCCAGTCGAGTTTGGGCAACCCAAACGCGCCGAAGTCAACTTCCTGAATTTCACCTTCCACCTTGGCCCCCTCCGCCACTTCCACTTTCCCACCCACGGCCACTACCTCGCCATGTACGATGCTCCCCGGCAGGATCTTGATGTTGCCCAACACGGCCACCACAGCGTCGCCGACTTCAGCGCCGTCAATCGTGATATCGCCGCCAATGGCCACCACCGCGTCGCGCACTTTGCCGTGGGCCGTGGCGGATCCGCCTATAGCCACCACCGCGGCGGCGGTCTCGTTCGTTTTCAATCCCGCCGTCTTGCCAAAGGTGACCACCGCATTACGCCGCTGCCCTTGTCCCAGTTTGTCGAACGCGTCTCGAAAAGCGTCCCGGCGCTCCGCCTTGGCGTCCACCTCGATCGGCATGCCTTCGCTGGCCTCCACGACTTGAGCGTCCTCCGCCATCGCATCATTCGTATTGGCCGCCGAAGATTCGAGCTGCACGGCCGCGGCTGCGTCATCCTGCGCCAACACCGGCGAGTGCCAAAACCCGACACCGACCGCCAGTATCCCGGCTAGTCCAATTTGTTTCCACATCGTTGCTTTCATAAATTTACCTTTCACCAACTTAACGTCGCGCCAGGGCAAGGCGCACACACGCCGTGCCCAGCCCAACACACGCCGCATAGGCCGCGCACAGTACCAGTGCGCCGCCCATCAAAATGCCCATTCCCAAATGGCGGAAGGCCGTGAGGACTGCGTCGGACAAAACCTCTGCCGTTTTCCACAGTACGCCCAACCAGGCGAACCACTCGCCCGCCTGCTGGCCGGCTGGGGAAAGCTGGGCTGCGTGCGACAACTCGGCGAGGCCGTAGCAAATGCCGCCGAACAACACCAGCAGCGCCACCAGCGATGCCCCTTGCAGAACCACCGGCCAGGTTTGCCAGGCGCTCCGATACCATGGGGTCGCCGTGCGTTGCTCGATCGTGCGCAGAATCCGACCCGCGAGCGCCGGCGGCGCGGAGAGTTCGCCCAGCGCATTCAGTTCCTGCTGCACTTGGGCGGCAAGTTGATTTTCAAATTCGGGATTCATACGCGTTTCACCAGTTCAACCGGCCTCCTCCGCCAGTTTGAGCCGCAGTTTTCGCCGCAGGGTCTCGCGCCCGCGGAAAATGTCGGTCTTAACCTTCCCCAAGGAGACGCCGACTTTCTCAGCAATCTCCTCGTAGCGCAGGCCTTCGAGATGATAAAGCACCAGCGGCACCCGCTGCGCCGCCGGCAGGCTCTGCAAAGCCTTCTCCACCAGTTCGCGCCGATCCGCCACCGCCAGCGTTTCATCGGTGTCCACCGGGGATGGAAAGTCCACGGGCTGCTCATCGTCTTCCTCCGGGCCGCGGAAAAGGTCGGAAAAGAAAGTCCAACGGGAACGATAGCGCGAAAGATGGTTGAGGCTGAGATTCGTGGCGACGGTCTTAAGCCAGCCGCCCACGGTCGGGCTGTGGCGCAAATCATCAAAACGCTCGAAGGCGCGCAGGAACACTTCCTGACTGATGTCTTCGGCGTCCGATTGATTGGCGAGTAGGCGCATGGCGGTGCTAAATACCATGTTTTGGTAGTTGTGCAGGAACGCCTCGAACTGTTGCGCGTCGGTCATGGGCGGGCGCCGCTCGTCCGGGGATCAGCTTAATACCGAAGGGTGCGAGGAAGCAAAGCTGTTGCATAACATCGTGGATTCTCAATGGTGATTTGCATGCTGTCCGGTTTAGCTCATCGCCCGGACAGCCGGGGCGCTGAAACTCTGACTTACATTCAGGGCGCACGCGGCGATATCGGTCATCTTTCGACACAATGAACCAGCTGGGGGAGTGAATTGGGGCAGCCCAATCGTCGCGCTGACCGCTCGGAGCGGAGGAATGCTGGGCAGCATCGGAAGCGGTTGAACCAGCTTGAACGCCGGGTTTGTTTTATTTGAAAGCGTTTTCATCGTTTCAACCTAACAACCCGGGAGTCGCCTATTTTGTTTCAGAAATCTGCTACCTGAACCGCACCTGGGCCTTTGCAGCTGCATTTCCCGTGTTTTTCCGGAAAAAAGGACGCCCGCGAGGGCGTCCTTTCTGAAACCTGAGGGATTGGGAGTATTACTTCAACTTTGCCAGCACGTCTTTGACGGCCTGAAAGTTCGGCAAATCCTTGGGGGTAGCAGTCTGCTCGGCGTATTGGACCACGCCAGACTTATCAATAACGAAGGCCGCGCGAGCCGAGGTGTCGCCCACCCCCGCCAACATCGGAAACACGACGTCATAAGCCTTGGTGGTGGTCTTGTTCAGGTCGCTGGCGAGGGTGATGCCGATCTTTTCCTTGTGCGCCCAGGCTTCCTGCGCGAACGGGCTGTCCACGCTGATGCCAATGACTTCGGCGTTCAGGCCGGTGTACTGCGCGAGCCCGGCGGTGACATCGCACAGTTCCGTGGTGCAAACCCCGGTGAAGGCGAGCGGGAAAAAGAGCACCACGGTGTTCTTCTTGCCCAAGTTGTTGCTGAGTTTCACGTCCACGATTCCGGACGCTTGTTTGGATTTCAAATTGAAATCAGGTGCTTTGGTGCCAACGGCAATAGCCATAATAATTGTTCAGTTAAATGTTTGGTTGTTCAGTCGATTCGTAACGAACCATAGTTTTAGCCGCCAAAAACGAAGTGTCAAACTGCGAATCATCTCGGCCGTAGTGCCGTTTGGTGGGGCGAGGCTGCTGACGAGCCGGCTCGCGAGGACGCTCACCCCACCCAAATCGGAATATGCACGATCATCACCATCCTTCCGGCCTGGCCTTGCCCCAGCGATTGCTCCACCACGATCATTGCCGACCCTCCATTCCGCTTCGTCTCTACATTTGTAAAATAAATCCTTGACACGCTCGACAGTTGTAGAGATGATGCGCGCGTCAAACCAATTTAACCATGCCCGAAAAACCCATCGAACTCACCGAAGCCGAGTGG
>JANOHH010001017.1:0-2717 GCA_031406395.1 Verrucomicrobiota bacterium
GCGCAATCGGCCATGAGCTGGGGGATTGGGTTGAACTGGTGGCTGAACAAGAATGTCCGGGTACTCACGAGCTACTCCAAAACGTGGTTTGACGGTGGTGGGAACGTGAATCCTTCCATCAGCCGATCACTAGTACCGCCGGCCACCGTAACCCGCCAGGACGAAAGTGTATTCATGACCCGGCTCCAGCTCGCATTTTAAGTCACTAATCTAAGAAAGGAATCAACCAAATGAAAATGACCAAACTCTTAACCCTGTTCGTTTCCGCCTTGGCCGGCCTTGGCTCGGTCGTGGCAGTGAATGCCAAGGACATCAAGCTCCTCAACGTTTCGTACGATCCGACGCGCGAACTTTACACAGAGTACAACGCTGCCTTCGCAAAGTATTGGAAGGACAAGACCGGTGACACCGTGAAAATTGATCAATCCCACGGTGGCTCGGGCAAGCAAGCGCGCTCGGTGATTGATGGTCTCTCCGCCGACGTCGTCACGCTTGCGCTGGCCTATGATGTGGATGCGATTGCCGAGAAGGCGAAACTGTTTCCGACGACCTGGCAAAAGCGATTGCCGAACAACAGTGCGCCCTACACCTCGACCATCGTGTTTCTCGTGCGCAAAGGAAATCCGAAAGGAATCAAGGATTGGAGCGACCTCGTGAAGCCGGGTGTGGCGATCATTCCGGCCAACCCAAGGACGTCGGGCGCGGCGCGTTGGACTTATCTGGCGGCGTGGGGCTACGTGCTCAAGAACGGCGGCGACGCGGCCAAGGCCAAGGACTTTGTCGCGAAATTCTACAAAAATGTACCCGTGCTCGACACCGGCGCACGGGGCGCAACGACTACATTCATTCAGCGCGAGATCGGCGACGTGCTCGTGGGCTGGGAGAACGAGGCGTTCCTCGCGCTCAAGGAATACGGCGCGGGCAAATTTGAGATCATCGTTCCGTCTGTCAGCATTCTGGCCGAGCCGCCTGTGACGGTCGTGGACAAGGTCGCGAAGCAGCACGGTACCGAAGCTTTGGCCAAGGCATATCTCGATTATCTCTACTCGGATGAAGGCCAGGAGATTGCCGGGCGGAATTTCTATCGGCCGCGCTCGGAACGGGCGGCGGCAAAGTATGCCAATCAGTTCGCCAAGGTTAGCCTCTTCACGATTGATGAAGTGTTCGGTGGCTGGCAGCAGGCGCAGAAGGCGCACTTTGCCGACGGGGGCTCCTTCGACCAAATCCAACAATCAAACCGGTAAGCTTCCCATGAAATCAACATTGCTGAATGACAATCAGTCGGTGACTTTCACGTCACGACCACCACGGCGCGCAGTGGAGCGGTTATTGTCGCCGCTCGATCAATTTGCCGAAAGGTCGGCGCAGTTCATCAGCCGTTCGCTCGGTCAGTTTCAAAGCGCGGGTCGGACTTACAGTCTGCCGCGCTACGTTTATCTCGGGCCGAAAGGCGGTGGCGAGGTCATCCGCATCGGCATCTTCGCCACGATTCACGGCGACGAACCAGAAGGCGCCCTGGCCTTGACGCGCTTTGTCGGGGAATTGGAGAAGAACCCGGAAATCGCCAAAGGCTACGCCCTCTATTTCTATCCGGTGTGCAATCCCACCGGTTTCGAGGACAACACGCGCCACGCCCGCAGCGGCAAGGATTTAAACCGCGAATTCTGGAAAGAATCAGCGGAGCCGGAAATTTGCTACCTTGAATCCGAAATCTGCCTGCACGCCTTTGATGGCATTATCACGCTGCACAGTGACGATACGAGCGACGGTCTCTATGGCTTTGTCAGTGGTTCAGTGTTGACTGAGAACTTGCTCGAACCAGCCTTACGCGAGGCCGAGCAGTTCCTGCCGCGCAACCAACGCAAGGTTATTGATGGGTTTTCCGCGAATGGGGGCATCATCACGGCTGGCTACTCTGGGGTTTTGAAATCGCTGCCAGGGTTGTCGTGTCCCCCGTTTGAGATCACTTTCGAGACGCCGCAGAAGGCTTCTTGCTCCCAGCAGGTAGAGGCTGCGACAGCGGCGCTCCGAACGATTCTAGTTGAATACCGCTACCTCATCGCTATCGCTCAAAATATCTGAACCGGTGCGTGAAGAAAGCTTTTGCCGCCTAGACAAAAGCCTCTAGTCTGTCGTGGTATTCCTAGCTATTCATGGCGCAGAAAAAATTCAATGCAATGCCAGGGTTTGGCCTGACGATGGGCTTCACGCTCTTTTATCTGAGCGCAATTGTCCTCATTCCCATTGGTGGCATCATTCTCAAGACCCTCGGCATTCCGTGGAGCGAGTTCTGGCGCTTGGCGACAACCGAGCGGGCGCTGGCGGCGTACGAGCTCACCTTTGCCGCCTCCTTGATCGCGGCGCTGGCGAATGCGGTCTTTGGCACGCTGCTCGCGTGGGTGCTGACGCGTTACGAATTTCCCGGACGCCGCTTCGTTGATGCGATGGTGGATTTTCCGTTCGCCCTTCCGACCGCGGTGGCGGGTTTGACCCTGGCCAACCTTTTCGCGGCGAACGGTTGGCTGGGTCAATATCTCGTTCCGCTCGGGATCAAGGGCGCGTACACGCCGCTAGGAATCGTCATTGCGTTGACGTTCGTGGGCATGCCGTTCGTGGTGCGGACATTGCAACCTGTGATCGAGAACTTCGAGCGCGAAGTCGAGGAGTCCGCCGCGACCCTCGGGGCCGGGCGGCTGCGAACTTTCTTGAGCGTGATC
>JANOHH010001063.1:0-2003 GCA_031406395.1 Verrucomicrobiota bacterium
CGATCTCAATCCCATCGAACGCCTCTGGCTCGGACTCCAATCCCAGTTCTTCGCCGACTTCATCGCCAAAACCTCCGCAGCCCTGATCGCTCAACTCATCCAAGCACTGCGTCATTTCCTCGACTCCCCAGACGCCACCGCCGAACTCTGTTCCCTCAAAGCCTCTTGATGACATCCTTTTTGAGAAGTGTTCCAAGCATTCAGACTTGGTTGAGCTGCCGCGATGATCGGTTGGGGAAAAAGCCCTTAACTTTTTCAAACGATTTCAAGACTTCACGGAGCTCCGCTTCCGCTTCGACCTGCCGGGATAAATCCGCGGCATAATGTAGTGTGCTGACTCATTGACAAAACGTCGTTAAGTCCGCCTTGAAACCTTCGGCCTGGTTTGGAGAGACAAGCTTCGCCCGGCACAGCAGTTCACTCGCCGTGGCGCTCGGGACTTCCAAGGTTTCAAGTTGGATCTGGCAGATTCGGCGTGACTTCCCCGTTTCGAGAAATATCTTGTCGTCATCATGAAATTTTCCACGCGAATCACCTCGTTGTTTGCTCCAACTTTTGGCGTTGTAGTTGGCCTGCTGGTGGCCAGATCCCTCACGGCGCAAACCTACACTGTGTTGATGCCGATTACGCAAAGCTGGAGCTATTCAACCAACAATCTGGATGGCACGGGTTGGCAGGCGAAAAATTACTTGGAGACGGGCTGGTCAAATCTGAGCCCGGCCTTGCTATACATTGAGACGACGGCCTTGCCCGCGCCCAAGAACACTCCGTTGCCCACGCGAGAGGACGGCTTCGGGCCGGTGGTGACTTATTACTTCCGCACCAGCTTCAACGTCGCCAACGCCGCCACTGTCGCCTCACTGACATTTTCCAACCTGATTGACGATGGCGCGGTTTTTTATCTTAACGGCGTGGAAGTTCAGCGCGTCGGCATGGCGGCCACCCCGATCACCTACGCTGATTTCGCGACGCGCACGGTGGGGGACGCGACCACGTTTGACGTGTTCACTATTTCCGGTGCCTGGTTGACCAATCTGGTCACCGGCAGCAACGTGCTGGCGGTGGAAGTCCACCAGGTCAACGCCACCAGTTCGGACATTGTTTTTGGGACAGCGCTGATCTCCTCGACGGGCGTAACCCTAACCCGCGGACCCTATCTCCAAAATGGGTCGCACACGAACACCACCGTGCGCTGGCGGACGGGCGGTAAGGTGATCGGACGCGTGCGCTACGGAGTGTTCTTGGGCGACCTGGACCTTTTGGCTGAAGAAGTCACGAGCACCAACGAACACGAAATCAAAGTCACCGGATTGTTGCCGGACACAAAATATTATTACGCCGTTGGCACGGCCTTGACGAACTTGGCGGGGAGTAACGCGAACCACTTCTTCGTCACCGCCCCGGTGCCGGGCACGCCCAAGGCCACGCGGATTTGGGTACTGGGCGACGCCGGTAGAAAGGACGCCAACCAGGTGAACGTGCGCAATGGCTACGAAACCTTTACTGGCGCGCGGCATACGGACCTTTGGCTCATGCTGGGCGACAACGCCTATGACACCGGTACCGACGCGGAATTTCAGATAGCGGTATTCAACATGTACACGAACATGCTGCGCAAATCGGTCCTCTGGTCCACGCTCGGAAATCACGAAACCGGCCAGTCCACGGCGTTCGTGGACACGTATCCCTACTTCAACATGTTCACTTTTCCCCGAAACGGCGAGGCCGGCGGGGTGGCCTCCGGCACGGAACATTACTACTCGTTCGACTACGGGAACATTCACTTCATTTGTCTGGACTCGATGACGGCCAACCGCGCGACCAATGGGGTCATGTATCAGTGGCTGACCAACGATCTGGCGAATGTGACGGCCGACTGGACCATTGCTTTCTGGCACCACCCGCCATATTCGAAAGGCTCGCACGATTCCGATCTGGGCGGCCCGGGTTACGATGTGCAGATGGGGGATATGCGGAAGGTATTTTTGCCGGTGCTGGAGGCG
>JANOHH010001338.1:0-4593 GCA_031406395.1 Verrucomicrobiota bacterium
TGTTCAAAGACCGAGAGTTTGAGCCTCCTCACGTCGGCTGCTACCATTCGGGAGTGTCAATACCGGGCTCAGGATTTTACTCCTGCGGATAAACCAGCACCCGGTCATGCACCACCACGGCGAGATCGTTCTTACCGTCGCCGTTGAGGTCGGCCACGAGCGCTTCGCGCGGTTCGGCCATTTCGCCGCCGCGACCGCGAAAAGTCTTTTGCTCGAACACCTGCCAGCGATCCGCCGGGACGAGTTTGTGGTTGGCGTCGAAAATCACGAGGTCGAGATGGTTCTTGGCGGTTTCCATGAACACGAGGTCTTTGCGTCCGTCATTGTCGAGGTCGCCGGAAACCACGTCGTTGAGGTAGCAGTCCTTGATCGGGGTTTCGTAGCCGTCGAGCGTCGTGAATTCCCAGACGTCACCCGCGAGCGGCAACCACGCGACGGAGTTGAGCCCGAGAAACGCCACGCTGTTGGCCACGTTGCCGCCCCACGCCACCGGTTGCAAACGGCTGAACTCCGAAACCGGCAACGGCAGATTGCGCACCACCTGCCACACGCCCGCCGTGTCGCGCTCGCACAACGTCAGCGCCTTGCGCTCGGCATCGAGGAGAAACAACGCCGGAATGGCGTTCGGTCCCCGGGCCACGGCCGTGGCGCCGATCAGGCGGGAATTGCTGGCGGCGCCGTTGATCTGTTCCTTCACCTGAAAGACCCAGCCGGTTTTGTTGGTGGAATTCGCCCCCGCCGCTTCTGGCTTCAGCACCACGGCGCGAAGGAAATTCTTCTGGGTCATCAGCAACTCCGGTTTGCCGTCGCCATCCACATCCGCCACGCTCAACCAGGGTTGATCCACGACGCCGCCCGGCGAGGCAACGTCAAACTCGTCGAAACCTTTTTCCGTCCCCTGGAGTAGCACTTTGACTTTTTCGTACGGCACGAGCGCGACCAGGTCTGCCCGCCCGTCCTGGTTCACGTCGTGAATCAGCAAGGTTGTCGGATTCGATTTGAAATCCTTGTTCAATTTCTGCGTCGCACTCTTGCCATCGGCCGTGCGGGTGACCAGCGAGCGGCCTTCGTTGGCATCGAGCACGATCACCGCCAACGTCGGCTTGGCATTCGGCTGCAAAACGCCCACCGCCAGCGCCAGCGGTTTGCCTTCGAACGAAATCAATTCTGGAAACGGCAAACGTCCGCTGACATCGAAGCGGGTCACCCCGACCTGTTTTTCGTCCGCGCTCAACAGAAAAATCTCCGCCTTGCCATCGCCATCCCAATCGGCCACCGCGATTTCGCTCACCCCCGCCAAGGTGGGATAGGCGCGGGGTGCGCCGAGCGAACCGTCCGGCTTTTGCAGGTAGATCGAGAGTTGGCCGCGTTCCGGTTCGGCCACGAGCAGATCGGTGCGGCCATCGCCGTTCACGTCCGCCCATTGCGAACCGCGCTTCGCCTTGTCGGTCTTGCCGAGCGGCAGCACCTGGAATTGACCCTGCTTGAATTCCCCGGAGAGCGCCTCGGCCGGTTTGCGGGTGAATTGGGAGATTTGCGCGCGCCCGGAATTGGCCGCTACCGTCACGATGAACGTCTGCTTGCCGGCTTCGAGATTGTCGCCCCAATAGGAATGGATGGGTGGCAGTTTGAAATAAACTTCCGGGCCAAGTTGCCCGTCGAGGTTTTGCAGCCGGAAGCGGAACGGCGTGGCGCTGTCAAAATTAACGAGCAGCAAATCCTGGCGCCCGTCGCCGTCAATATCGAGGACTTGCACCGATTTCGCAGCGGCGGCAATCGGAATTTTCTCTGCCTCGCCCAGGGTGTGATCCTCCTTTTGCGGGATCAGATAAACGTGATTCTCCGCGAGCAAAACCAGATCCGTGCGCCCGTCGCCGTTCAGATCGCCTGAGGTCAATCCATTCGCGTCGAGCAGGCCGTCTTCGATGGGCCAGCGCTTCGGCGGGCTCCAGCCGTTCGTGCCCTGGTTGTAAATCACGATCAGCTCTTTCGGGTCGCCATAGTAGGCGATGTCCGGCTTCCCGTCGCCGTTCAAGTCCTTTACGACCATCGCACCGATACGTTTCTCCGAGGCGATGGATTCGATCCGAAAGCGCGCGTCGGGTGGCAGCTCATTTTGCTCACGTTTCGTGGCTGGCTTCTTCAGCACCGCGGCGTTGGTCTTGCCGGTTTGGTTGTAGAGCAGGTTGATCTTGGAGCGGGCGTTGTTGACAACGACGAGGTCGTTCAACCCATCGCCGTCCAGATCCGCGGCGTGCAACAGACTGATCTGGTTATCAATTGGAAAAATCTCCGGGCCAGTGAAACCAAAACGATTGGTGGCAACCTCCGCGCCGGTGGCGTGGGTCAACCATGTCAGCGCGCAACTGACGGTCAGGACCCTTACGGCGAACTGGAGCCATGCCCGCCCGCGCGGGGCTTGGTGAGCGAGTGGCAGGCTGGAAGATGGGGACAGGATTTTGGTGTTCATCAAGCGCCGCGGAAACTGCCAGCGCGTCCCCGCTCTGGCGAGATTATTCGCGCAGCCCGGGCGTTCGGTGGCACAGTTGGACACTGCCCCGGTTCGGAGTTCCGCCTCCAGGCGGCGCGCCGCATTCCGCGTAAACGCGGAACTCCAAACCAATCGCCCGCTTACTTCGGTGGCTCTTCTCCGTTGCGCCAATTATTCTTAGCTGAATCCATGCCGTTGAAATTGGGGCGGAACAAACGCAGCAACGCTGAGAACGCGAAGCGGCGCAGAGAATTCCGGTTAGGGATACGAATACCGAAAGGGGTGTGGCCCGGGGCCAGTTCCTCTCCGCGATGCTCTGCGCGCTTTGCAGTGCTATCTCCCAACTTCGTCGGGGCCTGCGAAGATTTTTTAACGCAAAGGACGCGAAGGTTGGCGCCGAGGAACGCTGAGGTGAGTTTTCTTTGCAGCCTTTGCGAAAACCTTTGCGTCCTCAGCGTTTAATCTGGCTATCCGGCATTTTGGTTGTGGCTTCGCCGCGCGATGTCTCTGCGTTTCTTCCACCAATCCGCAACCGCATTTGTTCGGCGTAGCCGGACCGTGGGCGCGGCGCTCGGTTTCCCTTCCCCAACCGGATCCATTTTTCAGTACGCGCTGGTCGGAAATCGCCGCGCTGCAATCAAACATTCCCTTGGGTGGGCCCTTCCTATAAGCTTCCCCAAAATATCCGATGTCATGAAAACTGAGATTCCCGAAGCCCTGAAAACCGACGTGCCGCAAACTCAATGGGGCAAACTCCTCCTCGCGACGCCCGTGGTGATGACGGTCATCGCGACGCTGCTGGCGGGGCTTGCTTCGAGCGAAATGACTCGCGCCCAGTACTTCCGTTCGTTCGCCGCCCAAATTCAGTCCAAGGCCGGCGACCAGTGGAGTTATTTCCAGGCCAAACGCCTCCGCGGCGTGATGCAGCGCAACACGCTGGATTTGCTCCGGAGCACCACGACGGTGCGCCCGCTTGATGAGGCGGCGTTGAGACGGTTCGGTGACCTCGCGCCGCAGACCATCGCCGCATTGCAGACAGGTCAACTGCCCCCCGCGCCGCCGGTCGTGTTAGAGCCAAAAGTGCAAGCCGCGCTTGATGCCGTCGAACGTTCCAAGCCGGAAAGCGAGATTGCGCCCCTGCTCCAGAATTTAAAGGCGAAGGATCTGGACGAGGCGTTGAAAAATGCCAAAGCCCAGGCGCAAGCATTTGACCTCGCCTTGCAACCGGTGAATGAGGCATTGGACAGCATTGACAAATCCCTCGCTGCGGCGCCTTCCGACGACGCAACCCGCGACTTCACCGCGGCCCGCTTACGTTGTACGGCGGCCCGGTACGATGCGGAGGCCCGACTGAATCAAGCCGTGGCGAATGTCTTGGAATTGCAAGTGCGCTTGAACAACCTCGCGGCAGAGCGACATCACCGGCGCAGCGGCTGGTTCTTCTTCGGCATGCTGGCGGCGCAGGCGGCGGTGATCATTGCCACGTTTGCCATCGCCGCCCGGCAACGCAACCTGCTTTGGTCGCTGGCGGCCATCGCCGGCTTGGGGGCAATTTCCTTCGCCATCTACGTTTACGTGCGCATGTAGGCAAGGAGAGCGGGGGGCTGCGGCGGATTGTGAACCGCTGCCAGCCGTACAGCGAAATAGTCCTTCGCGTCAACCGTTGCGACCGGGCTTGGCAGCTTTGTCCCGCTCGAACGTCTCATCCTCCCACGACGCCGGATCGTCGAGCGATTCGAGATGCGTGAAAGCGACGGCATCCGGCACCGCGCGGCGAATGTCGGCTTCAATGCGTTCGAGCAGTTCGTGACCCCGTTGCACCGTCCATTCGCCCGGCACGAGCACGTGGACGGAAACAAATTTTCGCGCGCCTGCCTGCCGGGTGCGCAAAGCGTGAAACTGCACGCCTTCTGCTACGTAGGCATCCAGAATTTTCCGCACCGACGTCACGTCTTCCAGCCGCAATGCCATGTCCATGAGCCCGCCAATGGAACGCCGCACAATGCCCACGCCCGTCCAGACGATGTTTGCTGCCACCAGCAACGCGACCAGGGGATCGAGGCGTTGCCACCCGGTGAGCGCCACCGCGCCCACCCCGCCCA
>JANOHH010001072.1:0-2491 GCA_031406395.1 Verrucomicrobiota bacterium
CCCTTTCAGTTCGCCGCCCCGCGCTTCAAGCCCTTTGCGGGCGTGGTCGAAATGCAGAATCGCCTGGTTGCCCTTAATCTCCAGGTTGCGGTAGAGCGGCCCGGAGAATTCGATCTTTTCTCCATGGGCAATGGCGCGCGCTGCCAGGGCCAAACGGGCACCCACCGGCTGCTTCCATTTCGGATGAATGTCCTTGGGGTCGCCCACATCGGTGATGACGGCCATCCCGACATTGGGGAGCACCTGCGTCGCCAGCAGTTGGGCTTCGCGCAATTCGGCCCAGGTGCTGTCCGCCGGCTCCGCTTTGGCCTCGTGGAAAGGCGCGAGCTGCACGGCGAAGAACGGAAAGTCGCCCTGCCCCCAATCCCGCCGCCAGCAGCGGATCATGTCGGGGAACAGCGTGCGATATTGCTCGGCGCGACCGGCGTTGGATTCGCCCTGATACCAGATCGCGCCCTTGATCGCATAGGGAATCAGCGGGGCAATCATCCCGTTGTAAAGCTCGCCGTTGCCGCCCCACGGCCGTCCCGGGGCTTGCTTGGTGAAGTTGGTGCCGGCCGCGGTGGCTTCGGCCTTTTCTTTTTCAAAGGCGGCGGTGGCCGAGCGCCAGCTTTTGTCACCGGCGGCCGAGGGCTCGAGAATTTCCTTTACGTAACGGGGGTTAATTTCGAACGCCTCGCGGCTCATCCACGCTTCCGCCGGAGTGCCGCCCCAGTACGTGCCGATCAAACCGACCGGCACACGGCGCGCCTGCTGCAAATCGCGACCAAAATAGTAGCCCACGGCCGAGAAACCCTCGATGCTCTGCGGTGAACAAAGTTCCCACGTGGCCTTGACGACCGTAGTGGGTGCATCCGCGCGATTTTTGCGAACATTGAAAACGCGGATCATGGCGTTGGTCGCGGAAGCGATATCGGCGGCGGGTTCGAAGGATCGGTTCATGGGCCATTCCATGTTGGACTGGCCGCTGCAAACCCACACGTCACCGACGAGCACATTGGTGAATTGCATCGTGTCGGATTTGGTGCTGATGGTGAAGACGTCGGGTCCGCCGGCCTTGAGTTTGCCGAGCTTCACGTGCCACGCCAGGTTTCGCGCGGTGGTGCTGATCTTCTGGTTGCGGAATTTGATGGTCACAACTTCGCCGTCGTCGGCCCAGCCCCAGACGGGCACGTTCTGACCGGCTTGGAGCACCATGTTGTCGGAGAAGAGCGGGGCGGGTTTGACGGCGGCGGAAAGCGCCAGCGGCAACGTTGTGAACAGAATGCCGACGAGCAGCAAGCGGAGGGTTTTTAGCATCATGATTGAATTGCAGCTAAGTGGTCGGGCTGGGTCAATCAAAAAGACCTGTCGGTACGCCATGCCTTCGCGCCGGGGGCAATTTGAATCGGTTTGTGGCGCCGGCAAAGGAGGTACAAAGTGAGGCGTGAATCAAACTCACACTCTGCTTCTATGACGGCCGCGATGCGCTGGCTTCAGCTTTTCCTGGTTGGTTCGGTAACGACCGCCTGGCCGGCTGACCACCGGATGCCGCGCTCAGAGCGTTGGTATCCTTCGACCCCTTTCGTGGTGGATGTCACGAAGTCGCCCTACGGCGCGAAAGGCGACGGGGTGACCGACGACACGGCGGCGCTGCAACTGGCGATCAATGAAAACACCGGGCGGCACCGCATGCTCTATTTTCCGAACGGCACCTATCTCGTGAGCAAGACGCTGAAGTGGCCGAAAAAATGGAAGGACCAAGATAACTGGGGCAATACATTCCTTTGCGGACAGGATCGGGACGGTTGTGTCATCCGCTTGAAGGATGCGACGTTCACCAACGCCTCCCAGCCGGAGGCCATCATGTGGTGCGGCGGGTTCGGGTCGGCGGATTGGTTCCACAACTACGTGGAGAATCTGACCTTCGATGTCGGCCATGGCAACCCGGGGGCGATCGCGCTCCAGTTTTATTCCAACAACAGCGGCGCAGTGCGCGATTGCCGTTTCCTCGCCGGCGCCGGCAGCGGTGCGGTCGGCCTCGACCTCGCGCATCGGGATATGAACGGGCCGTTGCTCGTGCGGAACTGCGAGATCATCGGCTTCCGGCGGGGAATCGCCACAGCGCACTCCGTCAATGGGCAGACGTTTGAGAACCTCATTCTGCGCGGTCAGCGGGAAATTGGTTTTCACAACGAAGGGCAGGTCATCAGCATCCGCGGACTGACAAGTGACAATGCGGTGCCCGCGGTCGGCACTTACGGTACCCTCGTTTTGGTGGATGCAACGCTCGCGGGGCGGGGTGAGGCCGCGAAAGCGCCGGCGATTGTGAACTACAACGGCGGGCGGCTTTTCCTCCGCGACATCAAGACGACCCGCTACCGCCGCGCGGTCGCGGACATGACCACGCCCGACTTCGCGGCAGCTTTTCGCATCCAGGGCGACGACAAGCCGGGCAGCCTCGGTCCCGATATTGCAGAGTATTGCAGCCAAGCTCCGACCAGTCCCTTTC
>JANOHH010001172.1:0-8795 GCA_031406395.1 Verrucomicrobiota bacterium
GGCGAAACGAAGGAACAGGCCGGCAACTACGTTTATCGCTTCGACCCGAAAACCAAAACCACCACGCTCGCCGCCAAGGAGTTCGATATGCCGAACGGCCTGTGTTTCTCCCCCGATGAAAAGCAGCTCTACGTCGCCGACTCCGGCAAGCCGCGTCACATCCGCGTCTTCGACGTTCAGCCGGACGGCACGCTCACGGGCGGCGCGGTGTTTTGCCAGATCGACGCGGGCGGGCCGGACGGCATTCGGTGTGACGCGGCGGGCCGGGTCTTCTCAAGCGCGGGTGATGGCGTCCACATTTTTAGTCCGGACAGAAAACTGATCGGCAAAATTCTCGTGCCGGAAGCCCCGGCGAACTTGTGTTTCGGAGGCCCGGACGGACGAACCTTGTTTATCACAGCGCGGACTTCGCTCTATTCGATTCCGCTGCTGGTCACAGGCGCGCGGTGAGCCGGTTCGAAAGTGCACGGAGAATGCATCGCTGGGTTAAGCCAAAAAATTAAGACAATATGACGACTCACTTCAACTGGCTGCTGGACGGGAGCATTGTCGGTTTCTATCTGCTGGCGACGATGGTCGCCGGACTGATGGTGCGGAAGTACGTCTCCCGCGTGGACCATTTCTTGGTGGCGGGACGCGAGATGAACATCTATCTCGGCATTGCCTCCCTGGCCGCCACGGAGTTCGGGATCGTCACCTGCATGTACACGGCCCAGGCAGGCTACACCCGCGGCTTTGCGGGCGCGGTTCCGGGGATCTGCAACGCCATCGCTATGTTCGTGGTGGGCTACACCGGATTCTGCGTCAAACCGCTGCGTGATTCCGGGGTGATGACCATCCCGGAGTTGTTTGAGCAACGATTCGGCAAGCAAGTGCGCTGGCTGGCCGGCGTGGTAATTGTGCTGGGGGGATTGCTGAACATGGGGGTGTTTCTGCGCGTCGGCGGACAGTTCCTCGTCGTCTGCTGCGGCATGAACCTGCGCTACCTCGAAATTGCGATGACCGTTCTGCTCCTCGGGGTCGCGATTTACACCATCCTGGGGGGAATGCTCTCGGTGCTGGTAACGGATTTTCTCCAGTTCGTCGTCATGAGCGTCGGCCTGTTGGTCGTGACTTTTCTGGTGTTGCATCAGGTGGGTTGGGACAAAATCGTTGCCGCCGTTCAGACGCATCACGGCGCCGGTGGGTTCAATCCGTTCGTCACCAAAGATCTGGGCTGGCCGTTCGTGCTCTCGAATTTGTTGACCAACACCGCCGCGGTGCTCACGTGGCAAACGTGCATCGCCCGTTTGCTCGCCGCGAAGGACAGCAAGACCGGGCGGAAGGTTTATACCGGCACGGCGTTTTTCTTCGTCTGCCGTTGGGTCATACCCGGCATCTGGGGCATTGCGGCCCTGGCGATGATCGAACCGTCCGTGATTGAGAAGATTGGCATTCAATTCGGCGAGAAGGAAGGATCGCTCTTCGCCATGCCTTATCTGCTGAGCCAGATGGTGCCGGCAGGAATGATGGGCTTGCTCGTCGCGGCGATGCTCGCGGCGGACATGTCCACGGATTCATCCTACATGCTGACTTGGGGCAGCGTCATTTACAACGACATCCTCGCGCCGTTTCGCAAGGTTGCGTGGTCGGAGAAAAAGGGACTGCTCTGGAATCGGTGCATCATCGCTCTGATTGGCATCTTCCTGCTGATCTGGGGATTGTGGTATAAGCTCGAAGGCAACCTCTGGGAATACCTGCAAACCACCGGCACCATTTATCTGGCCAGCATGTCCGTTCTGCTGATTGCTTGCTGCTATTGGAAAAGGGCCAACAACTGGGGTGCGCTCGCGGCCATCGTGGTGGGCGCGGCGCTGCCGGTGCTCGCGCTCTCCGCGAATCTTTTCGTGCAGGTGCCGATGCTGGATGCCGCGGGCCAGGCGCTGCTGAAGGACGGAAAAGCCGTGACCGAAGGATGGGCCACGCACAATCTCGGCAGCAATTTCGTGAACATTGGCACTTATGTGGCCGTCGCGGTCGCGATGGTCATCGGATCTCTGCTCAAACCAAAACGTGAAAGTGTCTAACGGTACCAAAACTATGAATCTCTCATCCATGCTGACCGATCATCCCTTCTGGGGAGTGCTCACTCTGGCGGTGCTCGTGTGGTATTCGACCATCACGATCTACGTGGGCATCCGCGGCGCGTTCGATATCAAACACATGTTGCGCAAGCTGAAGCAAAACCAGGAGGCGGATGATGCGGCGGCCCGGGGGCGCGACCCAAAGTGATTGCCCGGGAACTCGGAAGCCACCCGGACGAACAAAAAGCGAAATAAACTTATGTGTTGTTTTTCCCAACCAGTCATTTCCGTCAGCGCCACCAATATTTTCGCCCGGGGCGGCAAGGATGGTCGGCAGTTCCTGGCTTACAGCATGATCGTCAATGCTGAGAAGGAACTGGCCATGGTTCTGCCCCTGCCGGTGAAAGTCGGCGCGACTGAGGAAGCTGTGAGCTTCATTGATCTCAGCGGCTATCCCGATTTCTTTCCGGATCTGCGGTTAGGATTTCCAGAACCGACGCCCCTCGCGAGCCTCGGAACTCAGCGTTACGGTGCTGTCACGCGTGCTAAGAAAAAACTAGAAGTAGTAACCGTTGGCAACTTTGAAGCTTCCTTCGTTCCGACCATGAAGGACTTCACCCGCCTGGATGAGCGCTTTCGCATCTCGGATGACGCGTGGAAGAAGCTGCCGCAGTATCACGACTACGGCTTTGCCGTCTTCAAACTGAAAGCGGGCGAGTTGAAAGTCCATCCGATGGCGTTTTCTTTTCCGCGCCGCAACCCCAAGGCTTTGTTCTTTCCAACTGTCCACATCCACGATGGCGAAGTGCATGCCGAAGCGGATTTTGATCATGCCCTCTATTGCCAACCGCGCGAGCATGAGCCGTTGCAGGTCCGGGACTGGCGGGAGTCGCCCGGCAATGCCGGCCGGTTCATGAAGACAAGCAAGACCCGGGGGCTAATCAGCCCCGAACAACACTGTTACCAGAAGAAGTTGCACGGCCCGCTGCCAAATCGGGACACGCTCGTTGCCATTGCGGCCTGATTTTGCCTTCACCAGCCACAAGCGAGGCAAATCAAAGTTCAAGGCCCGGCCGGACTCAAACCAGCCGTATCTCTTCTTTCAGACTTGCTTACGCCTCCTATGAAATAAATCCTTTGCCCATGGAAAAACCTGATCAGTTGCGGGAACTCTGGCAGATGCAAAAGGCACTCAACGAGCGCATTGGCGTCAACATGGTGGGCATGAGCACCGAGGAAAAAACCCGGTGGATTCTCAATTACACCCGCGCCATGACGCAGGAGATCGCCGAACTCAATGACAGCGTCCCTTGGAAGTGGTGGGCCAAGTATCAGAAATTTGACGAGCAAAATGCGCGCGTCGAAGTGGTGGACCTGTTTCACTTTCTCATCAGCCTCGCCCAGGTGCTGGGCATGAGCGCGGACGACGTGTTCGATGCCTATATCAAAAAGAACGCGGTGAATTTCAAGCGCCAGGAGTCTGGCTACACGGAGAAAGACGAACACGACTCGAAACACATCTGAGCATGGCGCGGCGGCATGATCGGGAGCAATCCATGCCCGCCGACTTGGGCGCGGCCAGTTCCCCAGGTTAGTGATCAGTGAACAAGAACAAGTTGGATTGCGGTAGACGGAGATTGCATGAAAGAACCAATAAACGTGACCGGGAAAATTGAAGTGTCGGGCGATTGCGTTTATTACCGCCCGGTCGGCAAAGTGACGCTTGAGCAAGGGGCGGAGTTGGTGGATCAGGCAATCGTTTACGCGCGTGATCGCGCTCTGCCAAAGCTGCTCATCAATTGCACTGATCTGGTTGGTTTCCCATCGCCAACGCTGCCGCAGCGCTATTTCATGGTGCGCGGCTGGGCCCAGACCGCTCAAGGTCGGGTGCAAGTGGCGATGGTCGCCCGCACCGAGATGATTGATCCGGAGAAATTCGGTATCACCGTCGCCCGCAATGCCGGATTAACGGCGGAAGTTTACCCAACGGAACCAGAAGCGGTGGCCTGGCTGCGGAGTGGGTCGGACAAATGAGCCAGCTCAAATAAGTTTCAAATGGGCGCCATGCAACTTGTCGCCGGTCACACCCCCGCACACCTGCCGGCCGTGCGCGAGTTGTTCGTCGAGTACGCCAATGCGCTCGGGTTAAATTTCTGTTTTCAAAACTTTGACCAGGAACTGGCGGAATTGCCGGGCAAATACGCCCCACCGTCGGGACGGATTTTTCTCGCGCTGAGTGACGGGCAGGCGGTCGGTTGCGTGGCTCTGCGCAAACTGGAGGAGAACATTTGCGAGCTGAAACGACTTTATGTGCGCCCCCAATTCCGCGCGCAGAGCACCGGGCGGCAACTCACTGAAGCCATCATTGGCGCCGCGCGCGAAGTCGGTTACGGACGCATGCGCCTGGACACGCTGGCCTCCCTGAAGCCGGCCATCGCGCTATATGAATCGCTGGGTTTCCAACGTATAGACGCCTATTACCAGAACCCGATTGCCAACGTCGTGTACTTCGAACTGGCCGTACCCTGAGAAACTGCTCGGCAAAGCCGGGCGAGCCATTACCATTCCGCCATGCGCAAAGCCGTCCCCCGACTCGCCGATGCCGCTACGCGGGTGCCGCCGGAGTGGCAACGGGAAGTCGCGCGCGTCCTCATCCCCGACGGCCAGCTCGCCCGGCGCGTCCGGTCGCTGGCCCGCGAGATTGAGCGCGACTTTCGTGGCCGCGAGGTGGTCGTCGTTGCTCTGCTCAACGGCACGGTGCTGTTCCTCGCGGATTTGATCCGCCATCTCTCCTTGCCGTTGCGGCTCGATTTCATTGGCGTGTCCAGCTACGGCGCGGGCACGGAGTCGGGGGAACTTGTGTTCACCAAGGAACTGCGCCTCGACGTGCGCGGGCGCGACGTGCTGCTCGTGGACGACATTCTCGACACGGGCAAAACCCTCAGTCACGTCATTCTCAAACTGCGCGCGCTCAAGCCCCGTCGCATCAAAGTGTGCGTCCTGCTGGACAAGCCAGCGCGACGCGTGGCGAAAGTGGCGGCGGACTATGTCGGCTTTGAAATTCCCGATGTGTTTGTTGTGGGCTACGGGTTGGACTACGCGGAAAAATACCGCAACCTGCCCTTCGTCGGCGTCCTCAAGCCGGAGATGTATCGAACGTGACCCCGGAATCACCGCGCACGAAATCAGTCGCCACCTCCTCCATCCGCCCATGCAAGTCACGATCCAATTCTTTTCCTATCTCAAAGAGTTGACCGGCTGCGCCCAAACCACCGAGACGGTCGTGGCGGGCACCATGCTCGGCGCGTTACACGATCAACTGATGGTGAAATTTCCGAAGCTGGCGCCGATGAAGAAGTCCACGCTTCTGGCCGTGGGCGTGGATTACCAACCCCGTGAATACCTTTTGCAGGACGGCGATGAGGTGTCGCTGTTTCCGCCGGTGCAAGGCGGCTGATTGGAACGCGGAATTCGGAGTGCGGAATGCTGAATGCGGAATGAAACGACAACTGACATTAACCACCGAACCGATTGACGAGCCGGCTTTGCTCCGGCAGCGCGCGCTGTCGGATGGCATGGGCGCGGTGATCTATTTTCTGGGTGTGGTGCGCGGAAGCGAGGACGGTGCGCACATCAGCGCCATTGAGTACGAAGCGTTCGAGAAGATGGTGGCGCACCAGTTCAGCCGGCTGTTCGATGAGATCGAGAAACGCTGGCCGGTCGAATCCGTTCGTCTCATCCATCGCATCGGCCTAGTGAAAGTGAACGAGCCATCGCTGTGGGTGGAGGTGCTTGCTCCTCATCGCGGCGAAGCGTTCGCGGCCTGCCAATGGTTGATTGACGAGATGAAACGCGTCGTGCCGATCTGGAAAAAACCAATTTCTTGAAACAAAGCTGACCCGGTAACTCGATGAAGAGTTACCTTTTCAGCCAGTGACACCGCGGCCTGGTCGTCGCGTGCTTGGGCAGTCGGATCATTCCGGGCGTTGCTCAAACCGTAAAGTTTGCCGCCACTGCGTTGCCCGCGGCAGCGCCCTCCATTGGTCAATAAACTCGCACGCGGAAAAACTGCTGCGGAGCCGAGAATACAACGGGATACGGCGAGGTGGCGCCGAGGACGTCGGTGTACGGGCCGGCGGCCTGGCTGGCCGACTGCAGGATGCCGTTAGACCAAGTCAGTTGCATTTGGTTGCCCGAAGACTGGAGGGTCATAGTCACTGGCGGCACAGTTCCGCCCGCCAAGTTAAACGGAACACTCTGCCCCGCGTGGCCAAGACCGTCGGCCGCCCACAACGTCACGTTGGTCCCCGGTTGTTGAACGATCACGCTGCCGCTCCAGACCCCGTTGCTGAAGTTGCCGGAGCTGGCGGGGCTGACCGCCAGGTTGTTGGTGATAACTCCAACCACACTACTGAGCGCCACAGTGCCCGTGAAATTGGTCGCCGGGCTGTTGAAATAATCCTGGGCGTTGATGGTTACGGCGAACGGCGCGCCATTAAACTGGGGCGATGAAATCGTGCTCCAGACGAAGTGATTCAACTGGCCCGGCGGGCCCTCGGCATTGACGATCGTCCCCACGCTCTGGCTGCGGCCGAGCACGACGTTGGTCGGGCTCGACAAACCAACGAACAAAGTCTCGTTCGCTTCAACCAGAATGTCACCAAGCACGGCGACCGTGATCGTCTGATTCGTGGTTCCGGGCGGGAAGGTCAATAAACCGTTCGTGCCGATGTAATCGCTGCCGGCGCTGGCCGTGCCATTGGTCGTCGCGTAGTTCACCGTGATCGACTGCGCACTCGGCGCGGTCAGTGACACCATGAACACCAGGTTGGTGGTCCCGATGTTGCCCTCCACGACCGAGGCATCGGCTATGGAAATGGCCGGGGTCGTAAGCACTGTGGTCAAAACCACCGCCCGGTTGTTCGGCGTGTAAACGTCCGCCTCCGACCGGGTGACGGTCGCCACGTTGGTAAGGATTCCGCCGGTTTGCGCTTGCACCACCACCGTCGCGGTCGCATTCGTTCCGGCGGGCAGACTGCCGAAATCGAACACCAGCACGCCACCCACGTTCGAGGACACGGCCTGTGGCGAACGGAACGAAATCAGATTCGCCCCAGCCGGCGGCACGTTGCTTACCACCACCCCTGTAGCCAGGGACGGCCCGGTGTTCGTGATCGTCAGCGTGTAAGTCACAGTCGCGCCGGCGGGCGCGGGGTCGGGCGATCCACTCGCCGACAAAATCAAATCGTCGCCTAGCATTCCGTCGCTCGGGGAGACGGAGAACGTAGCATCGGCATAGCCCAGCGTTTCGTCACCGCTCCGGAACTGTGACCCTCCCTCATGATGGAAATACCAGCGATTTCTGGGAATGGACACAGTAATGGAGGCCATGTCCGACAAGTTGGAGAAACTCGCAATGGTTGTCGTCTGACCATCGGGAACGCGCGTGCGCGCGATGGTTGCTGTCGAATTCTGCACCGATACCAGATACATGTTATCGGCAAAGTTCTCCGCGACGCCCCAATAGGCCCAACTCTCGCTAAACTGATGGTCCGGGGGTGCCATCGCGCCCAAGTCTGTGACCTGCCCCGCAGGCACCGCGACACTGTAAACATGATTGCCGGTGTGCAAAACCACGTGACCATAACCTGAAAAGATGCCGACGTTTCCGCCGTTCACCGGGAGGTTGATGGCGGTCGAGAGGGTGATACTATTGCCGGTCAACCCACCCGTGCCGCCGTTCAGTTCCATCAAAGTAGTGACTTTTCCGCCCAACGAGCTGATGGGAATTGCGCCGTTGCCCAGCAAATAGACTTGCCCGGTTCTCAGGTCAGCCACCAGTGAGTCAAGCATCTGTCCCAACGCCGCGCCACCGGACAAGTCGCCGGCATTAAATCGCGCCGTGGCGTTGTCTCCGGTCAGGAAAGCGGTTGTCGGCGAAACCACCAGGCCGCCGCGATCGTCGCCGGTGAACGGGCCAACCTCGATGGCCCCCGCGCCCGTACCGAACATACCAGTGATTTGGAAGGAGACCGCCGGAACCTTCACGCGGGTTACCACACTGGCCATGTTATTGGCGAGGTGACTTTCCGCTTCCACCCGAGTGACTGTGATTGTGTTGGTGATCAAACCATCCGCGTTGGGCCGCGTCACGAGGGTGACGTTCGCCGTTGCACCCGCCGCCAGGGTTCCCAAATTACACCCGACCAACTGGCCCGCATGGCTGGCCGTGCCTTGCGACGGGGTCACCGACACGAAATACAAACTCGCTGGCAGCCGATTGCTCAGCGTCACTCCCGTTGCGGGGGCGGGGCCGGAATTTTTGACCGTGATGGTGTAGGTTAGATTACTTCTGATGTCCGCCGGATCTGGCGCCGCGGTCATACTGAGGGAAATGTCATTGGTATGTTGCGCGGCCCACAACAATGCATTCGCCATCAACAAACCGCCGTCGGTGCCCGATTGCCAGAAAGAGCTGTTCACATCGCTGGACGGCGGGAAGAAATTCAGCCCGACACTGCGGCCGGAGGCCAACTGTTTGGCACCCACGAGCGGCTGGTTATTGCTCCAGTGCGCGACCAACTCCGTGTCGGGGGTCGGGCTGATGGGAGCGTTATGATAGCTGGCATTTCCACCGTTAAACGAGGAAACCTCATTAAGTATCGGATGCGCTGGAGCATCCTTGATGAGGGAAAGGTTGCCAGCTGAGTTACCACTTCCCAGAGTAAAGGG